>NZ_CAXBLF010000003.1:0-115093 GCF_963976535.1 uncultured Algibacter sp.
TTTTCAGACTAAAAACATATCATTCATCAATCCATTTTTCAAAAAATCATTAATCAAAAAACGAATTATTATGTTACAAAAATCGAAATCAAAACAAGTTAATTTATTTAAATATGTTTTAATTATACCCATAATATTAGGCATGTTAGTTTATACCTCATGTATTGAAGATACTAATGTTAAAGACAGCACTGATAATATTGCTAAAGAAACACAAAAAGAAACACCTTTAATTAATAAGATTAAATCTGTAAAGAATCAAATTCAAGTTCAAGGAAACTTAAATGAGAATGAAGAAAAAGGACTGACTTTACTATTGAAAATTGTTAAAGGAGAAAATTTTGATCAAGACTTGGTAGATCAAGTAAGAGTCTATACGTCTCAGCAATCAGAATCAGAATTAGTTAAAAAAATATCTAATGTTTTTGAGCAAATTCAGATTCAAGGAAACTTAAATAATGAAGAAATTAAAGAACTAAAAGGCTTACTTATTTTAACTAGTGATGATGGATTTAATGATCCGTTTTTTACTGATGTATTAAAGTATGTAAATATTCCTTTTGGAGTTATAGATCAGGTTCCAGTTTTTCCAGGATGCGAAGGCATGAGCAATGAGGAACAAAGAGACTGTATGTCTAAAAAGACTGCTATGCATGTCAATAAAAATTTCAACATAAAATTAGCCCATAGCCTTAAATTGAAAGGCAAACAACGCATTAATGTTATTTTTAAAATAAATAATGAAGGAGATATTGTAGATGTGCGCTCTAGAGCACCACATCCTGATTTAGAAGCTGAAGCTATACGCGTTATTAAAACACTGCCAAAGTTTACACCTGGAGAACATAAAGGGAAGAAAGTAACTGTGCCTTATTCATTACCTATAGTTTTTAAAGTTGCAGAGTAAATGAATCGAATAGCATTGCTATTTTTATGAATACTATTTTAGTACATGACAAAAATATAAAAGTGTCACATTGAGCGCAGTCGAAATGCTTTTGAATACGATATTTCCAATGTCTTCGACTGCGCTCAGATTGACATCCGATATATTATCAATTTTTGTCATGTACTCAGTAATACTATTTAAAACCGAAGCTCAAACTTCGGTTTTTACTTTTTTGAGTATTTAAAATCTAAAAAAATTGTATTTTTCGGTTTCAGTTGAAATCCATGAGGAATCTTTTAGTTTTTATTTTCATTTTATTGCTCACATCGTGTGAGTATTTCAATGTAAAAAAAACATCGTCTGAAGCTATTTTAAAGGAAGAATTACAAACTTTTAATTGGAATGACGTTGATGAATACCCCAGTTTTACAATATGTGATTCTGCTACCTCAAAAGAAGACAAAACCTTATGTTTTCAGCAAACCATAACCGAAAATATTACCAGTTATTTACTAAAAGAACGGATTGTTGTCACTCAAGATATTCACGATACTATAATGTTGCATTTTCAAGTGTCCAAAAAAGGGGAGTTGTTATTGTTGCAAGCAAAAATAGATTCGCTTACTACTCAAGAAATACCTAATATTAGGCAGTTTCTTAATAATAGTCTAGATTCATTGCCAAAAATATTTCCAGCTATAAAACGCGGACAGCAAGTAACCATCGAATTTAAACTTCCTATAGTTATTCATGTAAATTAGCCTTGATAAGACTGCTAATGCAATTTCCATGGCGAGCAGGTGCGTAAGGGATTGCAGAGGAAAGGTTGTTACGCTGGGATTCGCTGAGTTTTCACTGAGATTCACAAAGAGATTTTGTTATTTTTTAAAATCTTGTTTTTTAAATTAAAACCCAAATGCTTATTATTTTATTGTGATCTCTCTGTGTGACTCTGCGGTTCTCCGTGTGTCTTTGTGAAACTTTTGGATAGATATTTATGAATAGAGTTGTGTGCTATAAATTTTAAAATCGAATAGCCAATTTCCGCATGAGTCTTAACACTTCCATATATAACCAAACTAAGGTTACTAGAAGCCCCCAAGTAGCCAGCCATTCTTTATACTTAGGCGATTTATTTTTATGACGCTCTATATAATCAAAGTCAAGAAGCAAGGATAATGAAGCAAAAATGGCAGCAAGAATGTTGAATGCAATAGCGGGCCATGAAGTACCCCAGATAAAGACTTTTATGCCGAAGAAGCCTAAAATCCATGAAATAATATAAATCACAAAAATACTGGTTGCCGCAGTGATAATAACACTTCGTAGTTTTTTGGTAACCACAATAATTCGCATTTGATAGAGTAATAACATAACGATAAAAGTAACGACGGTTATCCCAATAGCTTGATATGGTAAATTAGGAAATTGTGCATGCGCATATACGGTCATGCCACCAAGAAAAAAACCTTTTGCAAGGGCATAAAGTGGTACTAAAATATGTGCCCAATGTTGACGAACAGAAATGATAATACTTATTATAATAGCGACTAGCATACCGCCTAAAGCATACCATTTAATGCTTGCTCCATTGGCGTGAAGCTTCCACATACCAATTGAAATGATAACAATAAGGGCTATGGATAGCATAGATTTTATAAAAACACCACTCACCGACATGGTTTTTGATGACGTGCTTTTATCGCCAAAAAAGTAATTATTAAAGGCTGGGTTTGAAGTTTTGTTGAATAAGTCCATAAGAGATAAAACTACTGAAATTATTTGAAAAAGAGCGCCTCGAAATTTTGCTTAGAGGTTTGTTTACTTTTTGAAGTTGCGTCCTTTCCATTTATAACCAGAAAAGCTTGAAATAAAAGCAATGTAAACGCTAAAAAACGGATAGATAATAAACCCGAAAATATAATTTTTTAAAATGTTTTTTTGATTAAAAAAGGAAGCTGATTTGTAGATTAAAAAGAAATCGATATTAAACTTTATAACTAAAATATAAAGGAGGATTTTAAAATTTAAAACGCTAATAATAGAAAGTACTAGACCAATAACGATTAAAGTGTTCATTAACAAAACAACCAAACCTGTAAGTTTACCAAACCAATTATTATAGGTGCTTGTTTTTGCTGCCCAACGTACACGTTGTGACACTAAATTAGCCCAATTTGGTTGTGGCTGTGTGTTTATAATAACCTGTTCACATTTTAAATAATGAACATATTTAGGCTGTTTTTTTGAGATTTTTTCAAGTAGAAAAATGTCGTCTCCACTGCCAATATTGGTGTTGTCTTCAAAACCGTTTACTTCAATGAATATTGATTTTTTATAAGCAAAATTAGCACCATTACACAAAAAGGGTTTGTTGATTCCGAAACCGCCAATGGTTGCACCTTGTAAACTCAACAGATCTAGTATTTGAAATTGGTTTAAAAATGAATTGTCATTATGGTAAGCTACAGGAGCGGCGATACAAACGGCGTTGTTTTTTTGAATATACTCGTCAAAACTATCTAGCCAAAATATAGGTAATTGGCAATCAGCGTCGGTAGTAATTATCCAATCGTATTTTGCTTTTTTTATTGCTGAGGTTATGGCGTCTTTTTTTGGGGAATTTGTTTTTCTTTTGTTTGAAATGATACTGATGTCAGTTCGAGTGTCCTGATGCAATCGGGATGTATCGAGAACTTTCTGGATAATTTCAACCGAATTATCCTCAGATTCATCATCAACAAAAATAATTTCAAAAAGATGTTTTGGATAGTTTAGAGTTTCGATAGACTTTAATAAATCTGGTAAATTTTCAGCCTCATTTCTAAAAGGAATCACTATTGAAAATCTGGTTTTCGAAGGGATATCTTCTAGTTTAAATACGGCAATTTTATCAATCCCAAAAACAAAACTCCCGATTAATATCAAATACGTAATCGTTATAACGAGGCTAATTAAAATCATATCTTATCTTGACTTTTTTGGAAGTTAAAATCAAGAACATAGTAACTTCCAAATAGACTTGGAATTACAAAGTTGAGCAGCCACATGATAGTAATTATAGAGAGCACAACCAATTCGTTTACATCAGCTAACGAAAATACATATACCGCAACACTTCCTTTTATAATCACATCAAAAATAAAAATAGTTGGAATTATTGACGCTAATAAATACATGGATGTAATAATGGTCATAGCATTTAGATAGCTAAGATTTACTTGAAATATTTGTAACAACATACAAAATTGAAAGGAAAAAATAAGATACCGAATTACTGAAAACAGAAACCCTAAAAGGAGTTTGCTTTTTGGGTATTCTACAACAAAACGTTTTACCTTTTCTAATGAAAACCCTTTAATAGTAAACCTGCTTTTGGTTATTCCAAAGCCTACTAATAGTAATGTTAACAACACCAAAACTAAAAACCGTGACAGTTTATAATAATTTATTTCAGGGTCGTATTCTAGTATATAAAAACGTAACCCGATAACACCCAAAATTGTTGTAACACTCATTTGTAGCAGGTTACTCATTAAGTTAACTAACATGATGCGCTTCCTTAAATTTGATGTGTAATAAATAGCTTTGGCACCGTATTCACCAATTCTATTTGGTGTAAATAATGAGACCGTTAATGCGCCCAAACTTTGCTCCATAGCATTTTTAAAACTTATTTTTTTGATAAAACTTACTAAATGTTGCCATTTTAGAATTTCAAAAAACCAGTTAAAAAAGCTTAAAATCAGTAAAAAAAAGATGTTTTTAGTCGAAAAAATGTTGTTTTTTAGTAAAAAGCTAGTAAAATCAGAAAAGTTTAAAGCGTCATTATTTGCTAATTTTTGATAGATAAAATAAAATGCACCAACTACAATGCTTAATTTAATAAGCACAAAAAAGAATTGTTTAGTTTTGTATGGTAGCGAGTACATCATTCGTGCTGCAAATTAAATCAATATTACCACATGACCTTGAATTTTAAATTGAATACCCAATTTTGGTTTGCATTAGCTTTCCTTTTTTATGGTTTTTCAAGTTTTTCTCAAGGCGATACAAGCACCATTAAAGCGCAATTTGCTTTAGGGGTTAATAGTCCATCATCAAATGGTTTTGTAAGTGATTTTGAATCGAATGCAATTAATTTTCCAACTATTAATCTAGGTCTGCAATACATGTTTAAAACTAATCTTGGAGCAAAATTAGACTTTGGTTTTAATAGAATGTCTAATCTAGATAACTCACCAGAATTTAAAGTGAATTATTCACGGATCAATGCGCAATTGGTATTTGACACTTCAAGAATATTAAGTTTTTCAAATAAAATGGGAACTTTTATTCATGCTGGTCCAGGATTTTCAATGGTAAAACCTTTAGGTAATTACGGAGAAAATAAAATGTCGTATTTGAATGCTATGGGCGGTATTGAGTTTCATTATGGTATTTCTGATAAGCTATCCGTCTATTTAGATACCTCATATATTTTTGGCTTTGGTAAAGATTTCAATCCTATTTCTGATGGTTTTGGGTCGTTTAACGGAGATTTATTAACCATAACTTTTGGCGCATCTATTTCGCTAAGCGGTTGTTATTATTGTGGAGATTAATGAAGCAAGAAAGAATTATTTTAGGAATTGATCCAGGCACAACTATTATGGGTTTTGGAATTATAAAGGTGGTTGGGAAGACGATGCAATTCGTTCAGCTTAACGAACTCGATTTAAAAAAATATAGCGACCATTATTTAAAACTAAAACTCATTTTTGAGCGCACTGTAGAACTGATTGATACCCACAACCCAGATGAAATAGCTATTGAAGCGCCATTTTTTGGTAAAAACGTACAAAGTATGTTGAAGTTAGGCAGAGCGCAAGGTGTAGCCATGGCAGCGGGTTTAAGTCGAGAAATACCTATAACAGAATATCTTCCTAAAAAAATAAAAATGGCTATTACTGGAAACGGAAATGCCAGTAAAGAACAAGTTGCTAAAATGCTGCAAAGTTTATTAGGATTAAAAACACTTCCAAAAAATTTAGATGCTACGGATGGTCTTGCTGCTGCCGTTTGCCATTTTTATAACTCAGGGAAAATTACTGTTGGTAAGAGTTATTCAGGATGGGATGCTTTTGTTAAACAGAATGAAGGAAGGGTTAAGAAGTAATTTTGTCATTCCTGCGAACGCAGGAATCCACTTTTAAATTAGTGACATGATTTATTTGAGAGTTATTTTTTTATTTCTATTTATTTTAGAAATTTATCAAACAAAATTTAAGTATTCTAGAGATAAATGGATTTGGTTTTTAATAGTGCTAGTTTTTGGTTTCTATGGTTATTCATTTTATTTAGTTTTCAGAAGACGATTAATTGTTAAAAGAAAATTTAATCCTAATTTCAAAAAAGCGTAAGTTTAATATTCTGTATGAAAAATTCATGTTATAAGATATCAATCGAATTTCTAGCTGACTGCAAACTGCTACTGAATACTGAATACTAAATGGCTGGCATCTACATCCACATACCATTCTGCAAGCAAGCATGTCACTATTGTGATTTTCATTTTTCAACCTCATTAAAAAAGAAAGAAGAGCTTATTCAATGTTTAGCAAATGAGTTAGAACTAAGAAAAAATGAGCTTCAAAATCAAACCATTGAAACTATTTATTTTGGCGGTGGCACACCTTCTTTATTGACGATCGACGAATTACTATTTTTGATTAATACCGTCTATGAAAATTTCAAAGTCGTTGAAAACCCAGAAATAACTCTAGAAGCAAATCCAGACGATTTATTGGCTGTTCGAGCGCAGTCGAGAACTATTTTTGAAAATTATAAAGACATAGGAATCAATAGACTCAGTATAGGAATTCAATCGTTTTTTGAACGTGATTTAAAGCTCATGAATCGTGCTCATAACAGCAAAGAAGCTCTGGAATGTTTGACTCTAGCAACTCAACATTTCGATAATATCTCCATTGATTTAATTTATGGCATTCCAGGACTGAGTAATGACGAATGGATTGAAAATATAGAAACAGCGTTATCATTTAAGGTGCTACATATATCCTGTTACGCGCTAACTGTAGAGCCTAAAACAGCTTTAGAAACATTCATAAAAAAAGGTATTATTGATGCTGTAGATGACGATTTAGCGCAAGAACAATTCAATATACTGGTTGATAAATTAGAGGCCTCAGGCTTTGTTAATTATGAACTTTCAAACTTTGGAAAACCCAATTATTTTAGCAAAAATAATTCAGCCTATTGGCAAGGGAAGCCGTATTTGGGTATAGGACCTTCAGCACATTCATATAGTGGTGACCAAAGGCGTTGGAATGTGTCTAATAATACAAAGTACATTAAAGCCATTCAAAAAAACGAATTGCCTTCAGAATCAGAAACACTCTCTGAAACTGATAAATTTAACGAATATATAATGACAGGTTTACGAACTATTTGGGGTATTTCTCTTGAAAAAGTGAAAGATGATTTTGGTGAAAATTATAAAAAACAGCTTTTACAACAATCGGAGATTTATATTAAGGAACATTTATTGTATATTGAAGATGACAAATTGTTAACTACAAAAAAAGGCAAATTTTTAAGCGATGGTATTGCTTCAAACCTTTTTAAAATTAATTTATCTTGATTGCAACAATACAATACAACTCTAGAAAACTTCAAATAGATTTATCAAAACCATTAGATATTTCGATGCCAATCATTTCATCAAAAAAAAATGTAAATGTATGGTACATTGATGAACCTAAAATAGAACCTGTTAAGGATGGTGAGTGGACAGCAGCGGTAAGCGAAGGTGCTAGTGTCAATTTTAATAATATTCATTTTAATCCACATGCTCATGGCACACATACCGAATGTGCTGGCCATATTACTGAAAAAGTACATTCTATTAATCAAAACTTAAAAACATTCTTTTTCCTTGCAGAAGTTATTACTGTAGCACCTGAAAATGATAAGGAAGATAAAATTATTTCAAAAAAGCAATTGCAATTTGCCTTGGGAAACAAAAAGAGGGATGCTATTATTTTAAGAACAATACCAAATACTAGAGATAAACTATCAAGACAATATTCACATACCAACTGGACCTATTTAAAAGAAGACGCGGTGAAGTTTTTAGTTAGTAAAGGTGTAAAACATTTGCTAATTGATTTACCAAGTATTGATAAAGAAGAAGATGGTGGTGAGTTACTTGGGCATAATGCTTTTTGGAACACTAAAGGAAAATTACGATTAGATGCTACAATTACCGAATTAATTTACGTGTCAAATAAGATAGAAGATGGTGAGTATTTTTTAAATTTACAAATAGCGCCATTTGAGAATGATGCATCACCAAGTAAACCTATTTTATATAAAGTTATCAGTTAAATGGAAGTTTTTTTAGCCGTAATTATTGCAATTTTAGTAACGCTAGGCGTTGTTACCGTATTAAAGTCTATTAAGAAAAAACAGCTTGTTAATACGCAATCTGCCATACTTTTAGATAAGATAAAAAGGGTGTGTAAGTTTATTACCGTTGAAGGTGATTTTGCTGAAATTTATCATTATGAAGATGTTAAAGAGCGCTTTTTAAAACTCCTTTCTAGCAGAAAGAAAGTACTTGTTGTAATAAATGCTAAGGCTCATGTTGGCTATGATTTGTCTAAAATAGATTTGGAAGCAGATATTGATAAAAAGAAAATTATATTAAAACATTTTCCGCAGCCCGAAGTATTATCAATCGAAACTAATTTGAATTATTACGATAAAACCGAAGGTTACTTTAATAGGTTTGAGGCAAACGATTTAACAGGTTTGCACAAGGAAGCCAAACAACATATTCAGGATAAAATTCCAGAAAGTGGTTTGATTCAAGCGGCTCAAAAAGAAGCTTTAGAAACTATTCTACTTATCGAAACTATAGTCCAAACTATAGGCTGGAAATTGGATTATTCAACTTTGGAAATTGGAACTTCTGAAACTAAGAAGATTCAGTAATGCATATTGAACAAATTAGAGAATATTGTTTAAGTAAAAAAGGAACAACTGAAGATTTTCCTTTTGATCAAGACACCCTCGTTTTTAAAGTTTTAGGCAAAATGTTTGCACTAGCTTCTTTAAAATGGTGGGAACGCGGAGAAGCAGCCATTAACTTAAAAGCAGATCCTGAATATTCTGAAGAACTTCGCGCCGAATATAACTGCATTCGCCCAGGCTATCACATGAGCAAAAAACACTGGAACACACTTTATCTTCATGAAGGCGAATTACAGCCACAATTTATAAAAGCATTAATAGACCACTCGTACGATATGGTTATAAAAGGTATGTCTAAAAAACTAAGAGAAACTTTATTGTAATTTAAGACAATCAAATTATCTGATAACCAGTTTTTTTTGTTGTACATTTATAATCTCTTAATTATATTAATAGCATAATCGAATAGCCCGAAATCTTAAAGTAGTATTTAATTTTAACCATTATAAACTTTAATTTTTAACAGATTATGAAAACAACCAAACAATTATTTTCAGCAATAGTTCTAGCGCTATTGTTATTTAGTAACACTACAATTTTAGCGCAGGATGATGCTCCTAAAGAGCCAAAATTTATTACTGTGACTACCAATCACTGGAATATGGATAAGGAAGACTTTAAACTGTCTGAATGGAAAGCTGCTGCAAAAGAGTACCATGAAAAAGTGACAATGAAGAATGAATACATAATGGGCGCTTCCACATATCTACATAATATGACTCCTGATAATACGGAGTTTCTTTCAGTACAAGTCTTTGCATCTTGGGAAGATATGGACAAGTTTGCAGAGCGAAGTGGTGAATTAATAAAAGAGGGATGGCCCGATGAAGCTAAGAGAAAAGCATTCTTTAAAAATTTAGATTCATATTCTGCTAATGAGCATTCTGACGAAATTTATGCCAAAATACCAGGTGCTAAAATTATGGCCGAAAAACCAACCAAAGATATGGTGTGCTACATAAGAAAAAGTCATTTTGCTTTTCCTGAAGATGGGACCAATGAGGAATTTAATAAATTAAGAATGGAAGGCAATGCTGCTATTGTTCAAAAAAATCAATACGTAAAAGCATACTATCCAAATGTGCATGCTTGGGGTTCAGATAAAACAGAGTATTTTGAAGCGTTTTTCTTAGATTCAATGGCAGATTTAGATAAAATGTTTGATAGAGATGATGAATTGATGAAAGAAGCATTTCCAGATACCGAAGCTAATAAAGCAAAAGGAAAAGCTTATGGGAAATATTTTACGGGTGTTCATGGCGATTATGTATATACATTTATACACGACCTTACCAAATAAAAGTATTTCAATGCTATAAAAAGAGACTGTCTGAAAAGTCAATTTTGGAGTAAATTATCACATTGAGCGCAGTCGATATGGATTGGAAATCAATATTATAACGTTTTCGACTGCGCTCAAACTGACAACACGAAAAACTTTTTAGACAGCCTCTTTCTTGTTTAAACCAGTTTATGTAATAGATTTTCGAATACATAAAGCTAGTTTCAATAAAGATATCTTACAAATCTTAACTTGTAGAACCTCCTATTTAGCTGTATCATTGTAATACCAAATGAACTTCAAAATAACAGTTATGAGCGTTTTACAAACATTACAAGAACGAAGCAATAATACATGTGAATTATGTATTTCTACAGAAGATTTAAAACAGTACACCATCCCGCCATCATTAAATGAAAATGTATCTAACGATGTTTTGGTTTGTAAATCCTGTTTAGACCAAATTGAAGAGCATGAAGATATGGACCCAAACCACTGGCGTTGTTTGAACGATAGTATGTGGAGTGAACATAAAGCGGTTCAAATTATGGCTTGGAGAATGCTTCAAAGACTTCGTAACGAAGGCTGGCCGAAAGACTTACTAGATATGATGTATTTAGATGACGAGGCTATGGCTTTAGCAAGAGCTACTGGAGAAGATAAGGACGAAAGCGAAAAAATTATTCACAGAGATATTAATGGTGTTATTTTAGAAAATGGAGACCATGTGGTGCTTGTAAAAGATCTAAAAGTTAAAGGCTCAAGTATGGTAGCTAAACAAGGTACTGCGGTTCGAAATATTCGTGTAGATTATGAGAATGATAAGTTTATAGAAGGTAAAGTTGGTGCGCAACAAATCGTTATTATTACAGAATACGTTAAGAAAATTTAATGCGACATCTTTTTAAATTCAGTTGGGTTACAGCTTTTAGTGGCTTTAAATTGTCTGTTGAAATTAGACATGTTATTAAAGCCAACACGTTCTGCAATTTGTATAATAGATAAATCGTTATTTGATTGTAATAATCTACAAGCGTGTTCTACACGAAGCTCGTTTAAAAACTGAACATAGGTTTTATTCGTGCGTTTTTTAAAATACTTACAAAAGGCGTTTTTTGTCATATTAGCGACGTTAGAAATGGTCTTTAATGAGATGTCGCCTTGAAAGCTATTCATGGTATATTCAAAAACATTCCGCATGCGTTGTCCTTCATTATCCGAATACGTTTTATCATAAATAAAGGATGATAGGCTATTATAATTGGACTTCGATGTGATTTTTAAAATTTGAAGAAGTATTAAAAAGCGATTTAACTTGGTGCCTTCAGCAAGTTGAAAAAACAAAGTATTAATCTGTTTTAGCTTTGAAGATACTTTAAAGCCATGTTTAGCACGTTTAAAAAAAGCTTGTACTTCTTTTAATTCCTCTAAGTCAAAAAAGTTTGAGCCAAAAGAAGGTCTTGTAAAAAATAAGGATATCATATGGAAGTTTTTAGAAGCAGACTGATCACTTTTAAAAACGTGCGGAATATTACTGCCAATAATAAGCACATCATTTTTTGCATAATCGTTCACTGAATCTCCAACAAGAAGTGTACCTTCTCCTTCAACAATCAGACTTATCTGAATTTCTTTATGTTGATGAAGTTTGTCATAGAAAGAAGCCCCGTAATCAACTTGAAAAACAAGCGCATCTTGTTCTGGTTTGGGAATTTTGAATGGTAGAGCTTTCACTTGTGCTGAATTTATTTCAGTATCTCATTAAATCATTTTTCATCATCTTTTGAAACTGATGAACACAAAATTACACAAATAATACTCAAATACTAAGTAGTTTATCATAAAATGGATAATATAGTATTCATTGTGATTAATAAACCATTCTTTAAAATGTAAATGCTGGTGTAATTTTACACTAGAATTCATCTGGACTTTTTGTGTAACCTAAAATGAGTTCAAAAATCAAAAATTAAAGATTATGAGTATTCAATGGAAAGGTGTCATGCCAGCAGTAACAACCCAATTCAATGAAAATGACGAGTTGGATTTACAATTATTTAGAAAAAACATTCAAGCACAGTTAGATGCAGGTGTACATGGTATTGTGTTAGGAGGGACCTTAGGGGAAGCCAGTACTTTAACGGATGAAGAACGACGTATTTTAACCAGAGAAACCGTTGCAATAGTAAAAGGCAAAGTTCCAGTGTTAATGAATATTGCAGAACAAACTACCGCAGCCGCAATCGTCTTAGCAAAAACGGCTGAAGAAGATGGCGCAAAAGGACTTATGATGCTGCCTCCAATGCGTTACAAAGCAAGCGACGAAGAAGTTGTAGAATACTTTAAAGCCGTTGCAAATAGCACATCATTACCAATTATGATTTACAATAATCCAGTAGATTATAAAATTGAAGTGACTTTAGATATGTTTGAAACGCTTTTAGAAAGCTGTCCTAATATCCAAGCTGTTAAAGAATCTACCAGAGATACAACCAATATTGCACGAATAAAAAACCGTTTTGGCAATCGTTTAGCCATTATGTGTGGAGTAGATACTTTGGCTTTAGAAAGTTTACTTATCGGAGCAGATGGTTGGGTAGCTGGTTTAGTAGATGCTTTTCCTGCAGAAACTGTAGCTATTTACGAGCTTCAAAAAGCTGGTAGAATAAAAGAAGCCATTGCTATTTATAGATGGTTTATGCCACTTCTAGAGTTAGATATACACACAAAATTAGTACAGTATATAAAACTAGCTGCAACGCATACAAATATTGGTTCAGAATTTGTTAGAGCTCCAAGATTAGTCTTAAAAGGTGATGAGCGAGTTCGCATAACAAAAATTATCGAAGATGCTTTAGCCGTTAGACCAATATTGCCAGATTATAAAAATCTAAGTACTTTAGTATAATTAATTTGGGTGTTACCGCTCCAAAAAGCGGTCGGGCTTTTCGCTATATCTTTTTTAACGTCATAGCGAGGACAAAGGACGTGGCTATCTGTTTAATATTAGTTATAAACTAAGTTCAGACCTTCTTAATAAAAAAGGATGCCGCTGCAATCCCTAACACGGGACTATCCGCTAAGGGCAGTTTTAAATCAGGATTAGTTAGTGTTAGTTTAAGAAAATAACAACATGTTAGAAATAAGACCAACATGCGAACATTGTAATAAAAAATTACCATTTGATTCTCAAGAGGCAATGATTTGTACCTTTGAATGTACCTTTTGTGAAAATTGTGTAAACGCCGTATTACAGCATGTTTGCTCTAATTGCGGAGGAGGATTTGAGAAAAGACCAATTCGTCCAGAGCAATTATTAGAAAAATATCCAGTATCAACAAAAGTGGTTCACAAACAAGTTGATATAGAAAAACATATAGAAAGAATTAATAACAAATAAAACTAAATATTTCCCTCCTATGGAGGGATTAAGGGAGGCTTATGATAACAGGAAAAAATTACATCGGAAATCAACTATCAGCAACAGGAAACAAAACGTTTAAAACATTTAATCCTTTGCTGAATATTGAAAACGAATGGGAAATCACAGAAGCATCAACTAATGAGGTTAATCAAGCCACAGAATTAGCTTCCGGAGCGTATAGAACCTATTCTAAAATATCAGGAGAAAAAAAAGCAGTATTCCTAAGAACCATTGCTGAAGAAATTGAAGCTTTGGGCGACGAATTATTACAAGTATATTCCTCAGAAAGTGGCTTTCCAAATGGAAGAGCCATGGGCGAACGCGGAAGAACACTTGGGCAATTACGTGCTTTTGCAAACCATATAGAGGCAGGTAATTGGGTAGATGCCTCAATTGATACGGCACAACCAGATAGACAGCTATTACCAAAGGTGGACTTAAGAAAGATGAATGTTGCTTTAGGCCCCGTTGTCGTTTTTGGAGCATCAAACTTTCCTTTTGCATTTTCAACAGCAGGTGGCGATACCGCAGCGGCTTTAGCAGCAGGTTGTCCCGTAATTGTAAAGTCACATCCAATGCATGCAGCAACTGGCGAAATGGTTTCTAGTGCTGTTATAAAAGCAGTAGAAAAAACAGGCATGCCAAATGGTGTGTTTTCAAATTTAAATAGTAGTGGTATTGAAATAGGACAAGCTTTGGTGCTGCATCCAAAAGTAAAAGCAGTTGGCTTTACAGGAAGTATTAATGGTGGTCGTGCATTATACGATTTAGCCGCAAAACGTAAAGAACCAATTCCCGTATTCGCAGAAATGGGAAGTATTAATCCCGTCGTTTTGTTACCAAAAGCACTGAAAAATAGGGCAGAAACAATTGCTCAAACGTATGCAGGCTCGATTACTTTAGGTTCTGGACAATTTTGCACAAATCCAGGCTTGATTATTGGTGTAAAATCTGAAGGATTAACCAATTTTGTAAATACTTTAGCTAAAGAAATTGTAAAAATTGAACCTTCATGCATGTTGCATCCAAATATTGCAGGCGCTTATGAAACCAATAAAGCCAATGCAATAGCTCAAAGCGGATTAAAAGTATTGGCTGGTTATGAAAATGAAGTAGAACCTAATTTTGCAAGACAAGTGGTAACTACCGTTGAAGGTGAAACATTTTTAAACAATCCAACATTGCATCACGAAGTATTTGGGCCATTTTCATTAGTTGTTCAATGTCAAAATATAGAACAACTAGAAGACGTTATTTCAAATTTAGAAGGCCAACTTACGGGAACAATAATTTCTGATGATAATGAAATTGTTAAACATTCAAAAATTGTTAATGCCTTACAAAATAGAGTTGGACGCATTATTTTTAACGGTGTACCAACTGGCGTTGAGGTCTGTCCTTCAATGCATCATGGAGGTCCCTATCCTGCGTCAACAGATTCAAGATTCACTGCAGTTGGTGTAGATTCGATTAAGCGATTTGTAAGACCATTTAGTTATCAAGATTGGCCAAATGAGTTGCTTCCAGATGCGCTTAAAAACGAAAACCCTTTAGGGATTTCCAGATTGGTAAATAATCATGCAACTGCTGATAAGATTTCATAATGATAATATTTAGCATGGAGAATGTCTAGACATATATTTGAATGTATTGATGCTCATACTTGTGGTAATCCTGTGCGAGTAATAAAGCAAGGTGCTCCGCAGTTAAATGGAAATACCATGAACGACAAACGCCTTTATTTCATGAAAAATTATGATTGGATTAGAACAGGTTTAATGTTTGAACCTCGAGGACACGACATGATGAGTGGTAGTATGCTTTATCCACCACACAACCCAGAAAATGATTTTTCTATATTATTTATTGAAACATCAGGGTGTTTACCCATGTGTGGTCATGGAACAATAGGCACCATAACTATAGCTATTGAAGAAGGATTAATAACACCCAAAACCCCAGGAAAAATACTAATGGAAGCTCCCGCTGGTTTGGTAGAAATTGAATATGAACAAACAGGAAATAAAGTAGATTGGGTCCGTTTAGTTAACGTGAAAAGTTTCTTAGCGGCTCAAGATTTAACTATTGATTGTCCAGAATTAGGAGAGCTAAACTTTGATGTGTCTTACGGTGGCAATTACTATGCGATTATAGATCCTCAACAAAATTTTTCAGGAGTGCATGATTTTTCAGCAGGACAAATCATTCAATATTCTCAAGTAATTAGGAATAGAATCAATGAGAAATATACTAATATGTTTATTCACCCTGAAAATGACACCATACGTGATGTAACACATTTACTTTGGACAGGAAAACCTTTAGACTCAACATCAACCGCAAGAAATGCTGTGTTTTATAGTGATAAAGCCATTGATAGAAGTCCTTGTGGAACAGGAACATCCGCGGTTTTAGCACAATTACATGCTAAAGGAAAACTTAAAAAAGGAACCGATTTTATTCACGAAAGTTATATTGGGAGTAAATTTACTGGTCGTGTTGAAGAAGAAACGACTATAGATGGAAAACCAGCTATTATTCCTAGTATTAAGGGTTGGGCAAAAATATTTGGATATAATACTATTATTATTGATAGCGACGATGATCCTTATGCGCATGGTTTTCAGGTGATTTGATTTATAAAAATATAATCATCCTAAATTTGTTTCATAATCTTTTAAAATTATATTGAATGTCAAAAAAAGTTATAATTATTGGTGGTGGAATAATAGGGTTATGTTCTGCGTATTATCTTCAAAAAGAAGGACATCAAGTTACCGTTATAGATCAGTCAAATCTCGATTCTGGTGCCTCTTATGTCAATGCAGGTTACTTATCTCCAAGTCATATTATTCCTTTATCTGCGCCAGGCGTCATGAAAAAAGGCTTGAAATGGATGTTTAATAAGTCAAGTCCATTTTATATGAAACCACGGCTAGATTTAGATTTTTTAAAATGGACTTTAGCTTTTAACAAATCGTGCAACTCAAAACATGTTAAAAAAGTAATTCCTACTATTAAAAATATTACCCTTTTAAGTCAAGATTTATATGAGGATATCAAGCGAGATGAAAACTTTTCATTTCATTACGAGAAGAAAGGTTTACTCATGTTATGCCAAACCGATAAAGCGTTAGAAGATGAAATAAAAACCGCTCGTTTAGCTAAAAAAGAAGGTTTAGATGCAAAAGAAATTAACCTGAAAGAATTAAAGCAGTTAGAGCCAAATATTGAGTTAAATGTAAAAGGAGCGACTTATTATAAATGTGATTCTCATACCACACCACATGAGTTTATGGAGGAAATGAAAACACATTTAAAAAAGAAAGGTGTTATTTTTTATATCAATGAGAAAGTTGAAGACATAGAAGTTGAGAACCAAAAAATTTCAACAATCATAACCAGTAAACAAGTTTTAAAAGCAGACGAGTTTGTTTTAGCAGCAGGATCTTGGAGTACTTTTTTAAATAAAAAATTAGGATTGAATTTATTGCTTCAAGCCGGAAAAGGGTACAGAATAAATACAACAAACCAAACCAATATTTTAATTCCAGCAATTTTAAGTGAGGCAAAAGTAGCGGTAACACCTATGAATGGCTTTACACGATTTGCTGGTACTATGGAAATTGCTGGGATTAATCTTAATATAAATAAAGTAAGAGTTCAAGCTATAGCCGATGCGGCTAAAGGATATTATCCAGAAATTAATTTATCTGCAGAAGAAAAAAATAATGCGGCATGTGGTTTACGCCCTTTGTCACCAGACGGATTGCCGTATATTGGTAAATCTTCAAAATGTAAAAATTTAACTATTGCTACAGGTCATGCTATGTTGGGTTGGAGTATGGGCACAGCAACAGGAAAATTAGTGTCAGAAATCATTTCGGAACAAAAACGGTCATTAGAATTAGATCATTTTAATCCAGATAGAAAATTTTAAATTATGCGATATATTCAAATTTCAAATTATAAAAATACAATAGTGTCCGATTAAAATTTGTAAGATAGTCCGAAGGATAGATTGGGTATAGGCTAAAAGATTTTTTTCAGATATGCCCCTTACTTTTACAACAATTAAAAAATCAAAAGCTTTCTGAAATGACAAATCTATTGTAAATTGATTATCAATTAGCTGAGTACATGACAAAAATTGATAATATATCGGATGTCAATCTGAGCGCAGTCGAAGACATTGGAAATATCGTATTCAAAAGCATTTCGACTGCGCTCAATCTGACACTTTTATATTTTTGTCATGTACTAAAATCAATGCGTTAAAATCAAGTCTTTTCCGATAGCTATCGGAACTATATTCTATCAGCGAAGTGCTCTTGGTTCTTTTATCAGACAATAATGATTATAAATCTAAGTTTTCAATATCTAAACGCATATTAATCATATGCTTTTTAAAACCAACTTTTTGGTAGGCGTTTATGGCCGGAATATTGTCGTCATAAACATCCAACCTTACTTCGAAAATATTACGCAATTTACACCATTGTAATAAAGCATCAATAATATGTTTATTCAGTTGTTTCCCTCTATGCTTTTCAGAAACATACATAAATCCTAAATAGCCTTGTTTTTCGTGTTTTAAGTAGTGTCTGTCAGATTTAATTTTTACATAACCAGAAGCTACTATTTCATTTTCGATTTCGGCAACAAAAACTTCAGAGTATGGACTTGTTATTAATTCTGAAATATCGTAATATGTAATTTCGCATTCCTTTATTGTAGGGTCAAAAGGGCGTTCTGCTTCAATAACACCTTGTTCAAACCTTAATAAAACAGTTAAATCTTTTAAAGTAGCTATTCTAATTATTGGTGTCATGAATTAAGAAGATGTATCAGCAATAATTTTCCATTCCTCATTAATCTTTTTTAAGATAATCATAAAAATACCATCAGCATTTCCAACGTCTCTTTTAAGATGATACTCACCTAAAACAAAATAGGCGCCTTCGCTTATTTTTGTAACATCATTAATTTTGTAACTGAGTTTTCCTGTATGCCCTTTTGTAGGGTAGGCTTTTTGGTAACGTTCTAAAGTATTTTCCCAGCCATAAGTAACACCATTACTTCCATAAAATTTTAGTGAATCACTCTTCCAATAACCTTCCATAAATTCTTCCAAGTTATTATTAGACCAAGCAATTCTTTGTTTTTTTAAAACTTTATTGATGGCTTTTATGTCGGCTTCATCATTGGATTGAGCATAGCTGCTAAAAAAGCATACCATGGAGAGTAATACAATTAGTTTTTTCATGTGTAGGTGTTTATTGTTTTTATAATCATAATTTTAGTATGATTAATCTAGAAGCAAAAGCCATACCATCCTAATTATTTGTATGGCAAACTTTGATTTGCTATATTATTAATTGATTTAATAAACGTAAATGTAACAAAATCTTATATTAAAAAAAGGTTGCTCGTCGATGAAATTGACATCAAATATTTTTTCATCTAAAGTTAAAATCTATTGGTCGAAAAAATAGTGTATAAATGGCATTACTTTCCTACTTTTAACTTGTGGTCAAAATGATTGCGCTCCCTCAGATGTATTGTTTAACCCTTAAAAATCAATTTATTATGGATTTTCAAATTACAAATTGCAACAACTTCTTTAAAGTAAAAGGTATTCTTAACAAGAAGAGTGTGAGTTTATTTAATGATGAATTTAACAACATTTTTGAAAAAGTAAACAACCTTACTATTAGTATTCAAGACATTGTAAGTATGGATAAATACGGTGTTGATGCTATTGCAAAACTTCATGAAAGAGCATTAGCTAAAAACAAAAAATTATCTATAATTGGTTTTGGTTGTAAAGAACTATATGATCATTTTAAAACAGAAATAGCAGCTTAATTATAATATGTTTTTTTGCTGTTTATAAAAGGCATCTGCCTGCAATTGCATAAGTTCCCTCGCTTTTTTGCGCTTGTAGGTATATAATTCCTCCTCGTTTTCTATATCGTTATAAATACGGTCATTAATAGCGTAATCTGTTTTTAATAGGGCTTCGCGCTGGTTTTTATTTTGAAGCACATTTGTTTTTAATGCTGTTTCTTGATCCTCCAATTTATAATCATAAGCGCCTTTAGGCGATAAAAGTTTAGCAAGAATAGGAGAAGTTTCAATGGCTAAAAACAATAAGAATATAAAAAATGATGGAAACCAAGGCAGCTTTCCTAAAGCGGTAACCCGCGCCATTAAACCATCAAAATTATTAATAATGGGTTGTGTAGTAGCAACTTGTGTATCGTAATCTCCTTTAAGTTTCACTATTTCATTTTCAAGAGCAGTAATTTTTCCTTTATTATCAATTTTTAACTGCTGCAATTCTGCCAATAAAGCATCATGTTTTTCACGTTTTTCTTTATAAACGGGGCCTTTTCCTAAAAGTTTAGTGCCAGCAGTTCCTTCTGCTTCAGTGATATAGGTGTTATAAAGATTATTAACTTCTTTTTCTTTGATGTCTACCTCATTTTGTAAATCAGTTATTTCATTTTGAAGCGCAGCGATACTTGGTGTAAATTGTTCTGCAAGTTGTGTTTTATTCGCTAAAGTCAATTCGTTTTTCTGTTCTAATAATACTTGATTGATTTCTTTTTCGAAAATCTTTAGCTCTAAAGGTTTTGAAATAACAACTGCAATAATGACTGCTAAAACGATTCTAGGTGATGCTTGAATTAATTCATCGATAACGTTCCCCGTTTTTTTAATGGTGGAAACAATATATCGGTCTAAATTAAAAATAAGTAAACCCCAAATGAGCCCGAATAAAATAGCCGAATATAGATTATCGAAAACCGTGTATAATGCATAACTAGCAGCAATAAAAGCCATAACTGCAGTAAAGAAAACGGTAGCTCCAATACCAGCGTATTTGTTTTGTTCTCCTATAGAACAATCCTCTAAAATATCAGTATCTGCTCCTGAGCAGATTATAAAAAAGTGCTTTAACATAATATGATTGTTTTTTGATTGATTGACTATTAGAACGCTAAATGGTGTAGTTTGTTACATGTTTTAACAAAAAAAAGACCTATAAGGTTTTAGTTTATAGGTCTTCTCTACTTTAAAACGTCTTAATGTGAGCTAGTTATTGGTTCTGTTTGAATTTTTACAACATTTACGCCATTGTTCGTATTTGAAGAGATATTCAGGCTTTTATTGTTTTTTAACAACTCAATAGCTTTATCTGATGATACTTTTTTGCCATTGTAATAAAATGTAGCGCCTTTTTTAGCCATATCAATAACATGGTCTAACGGTGGTTTTGGAGCTGGAGGTGGCGGAGGTGGTACAGTATTTATTTTTTCATTTTCTGCAATTTGATGGTAGGCATTATAAAAATTCATAACGTCTTTGTATTGTTCATTTAATGCTTTTAATGTTCCTTTTTTGTTAGAGTAATAATTTTGTACAGCATTTCCATAATTATCGCCTTCAGTTTTAAATTCTTTCCATGCTTTTTGTAATTCTTTAGATTGATTATTCAAATTGTCAACCAATTGATACATTACTGGAGGTGGAGGAGGCGGAATATCTGAGGTTTCACCTTTTTTTACTTTCGGAGGAGCAGGAGGTGGAGGCGGGCAATTTGGAAAAGGTTGAGATTTAGCCTTTTGTTCGTCGCTCATTAAGCTGTATAAGTACTCCAAACGTTTCACATCCTTTAGTTTAATGATGCGCCTGTCTTCTGGTTGTGTATTATATTTTTTTGCTTGCGTGTTGTATTCCTCAACTTGTTTTGGGGTCGCTTTTTCTTGAATGATAATTTCGTTTGGAAAATCATCAGATTCTATATATTGCTTGCTGCTAAAACTATAAATTAAAATAGCTAACAATGGTAAAATAATGAGACTGCGAAACCAAATAATTGTTTTTGATGTTTTTGTTTTCATGACTGTAAATCGTTTTTTGATTAATGAATAATTTATGGCATTAGCCAATGGATTAGTTTTGGCATCCCGATAGCTATCGGGAGATGAGAATGCTAATAATAATTGTTGATAATGTTTTGTATTTGCGCCTTTGTTTATAACAGCTTGGTCTGCTAAAAATTCGTGATTAAGCTTAATATCTTTCTTAATGAAATAAAGCAACGGATTGAACCAAAAAGCGATTTGAAGCACTTCAATAAATAATATATCTATAGCATGTTTTTGTTTTGCATGAACTTGTTCATGCAATAAAACTTCTGGAGGTATAAGGTTGTGTTCAAACTTGTTTTTATTGAGAAATATGTAGTTGAAAAAGGTGTGAGGGTGTATTAAATCTTTCAGTAAAACATTTATATAGTTTTGGTTTTTATACTTAGGGTTTGCTTTTATTTTTTGAAATATTTGGTAAAGATTTTTGAAAAACCTAAACGAAAACAATACGACTCCTAATACATAAATACTCCAAAATACAGTGGGTGCGTAATCTAAAAATGATTTGCTCTCAAGAGTATTTGTGTTTTCTGCATTGTCAATACCTGTAGTGATAGTTAAATTTAAAGATTCTGTTTCAACATATTCTGTAAATACAATAAAAGGGATGCTGATGGATATTAGGATAACAGTTATTAAATAGAAGCGTTTAAAAGTATGTGCGCTTGTTTGTTCTAAACACAGTTTATAAAACAGGATAAAAACAGCTAAACAAGCACTAGATTTTAGCAGTATTAAAAGCATAATTATTTAATTCGTGAATATTTATTTTTTATAAAGGTCTCATTGAACCTTGTGATTTTAAAGCTAGAATAATTTCAATAAATTGGATTACTGCGGTTTGTTTTTAATTTCACTATCAATTAGAGTCTTTAAATCTTCCAACTCTGCTTTGGTCAGATTGGTTTCTTTTGTGAAAAATGATGCAAATTGTGAAGCGCTATCATTGAAAAAGTTTTTGATTAACCCATTAACATGTTTAGAAAAATAGTCTTTCTTTTTTACTAACGGATAGTACTCTCTGGATTTGCCAAAGAGCTTGTAATCTATAAAACCTTTGTCGGTCATACGCTTTAATAGTGTTGCCACGGTAGTGTTTGCTGGTTTAGGTTCTGGATAAACGTCGAGTAAATCTTTCATAAAAGCTTTTTCGAGCTTCCAGACGTGATTCATTAATTCTTCTTCAGTTTTTGATAATTGCATTGTTCTACAAAATTAGAATGTTCTCTACAAATGTAGAACAAATATTTGTATTCTACAAATGTAGAGTTGAAAAAGGTTTATTTATTTCTAGACCGAATACTTTCAATAACTACGGTTGCAATGATTAAAGATCCACCAAAAAAGGTGTTTAATGTTGGGATTTCATTTAAGAAAAGGAAGGCTATGATTATTCCAAAAATAGGTTGAGCACTTCCAATAATACTTGCCGTACTTACCGAGAAATGTTTTAAGCTGTTAATGAATAAAGAATGCCCGATAGCAGTGGTTACTAACCCTAATATTATTAAGTATGGAATTTGTGCTTGGATGTTGCTAATGTCCATTTTAAACATAACTGGTAGTAAAAAGATACTAACTATTAAAACTTGCTGCATCATGAGCACCGTGCCATTATATTTGTGTACATGCCGCTTTAAAATAAGGTTTCTTAATGCATAACACAGAGCGGAAAAAACCCCGATAAGGATCCCTTTTATGTAAGTGTTTTCAAAATTAAGATCTGGTACAAGAATATAAATTCCTAGCAATACCATTAAAGCTAAAAGGATATGTATCCGATTTAATTTAGTTTTTGTAAACAGTGGTTCTAATAATGCTGTAATTACTGGAAATGTAAATAGTGAGAGCATACCGATTGCTACGTTTGATAGTTTTAAGGCGTAAAAATAAGTAACCCAATGTGTGCCTAATAATAAGGCGCTTAAAAGAATGGTTGGGAAGTCTTTACTGGATTTAATCTTGATACTCAACTTTTTGTAGCGACAAAAAATGAAAAGAAATAAAGCACCTAATGCGCTTCTGCCCCAAATAATTACGGGAGCTGGTAAGTCTATAAATTTTCCTAAAGCACCAGAAGTACTAATTAGTATAGTGGCAAATGTGAGTAATAAAAGTTGATTGCTGTGTTGGTTTTTCATTGTGTGTTGCTAACTTGTGTTAGCGATTGTAATGGCATCCTTTTTTTGTGCTTACTAGATTTTAGTTTGAAACGTAATTAAAATGAAATCCGTTTGTTTAATAAGCTACTGAAACTAGTTTAGCACAAGAAAAGATATAATGAAAAGCGCGACCCTTGTGGTAACACCCAAATTACACTAATTAAAGTTATTAATATATTATATGGTTTGGTGTAATGCCGATATAGTATGAAAACGATTCTAATTTATTGATTGTATTGAATACATAATCGGTATTATTTTGATAATTCTGTAAAATATTTATAAAACAACGGAATGGTTTCAATGCCTTTTAGGTAGTTCCATACGCCAAAATGTTCGTTTGGTGAATGAATGGCATCGCTATTTAAACCAAAGCCCATTAAAATGGTTTTACTCTTTAATTCTTGCTCAAAAAGGGCTACAATAGGGATACTGCCACCACTGCGCTGAGGTATAGGGGATTTGCCAAATGTGTCTTGATAGGCATTACTTGCAGCTTTATAACCGATGCTGTTTATTGGGGTGACGTAGCCTTGACCTCCGTGATGCGGTGTTACTTTTACGCTAACGCCTTTTGGTGCAATGTTCTCAAAATGCGTTTTGAATAGTTGGGTTATTTCTTCCCAATCTTGATGCGGTACTAAGCGCATGGATATTTTGGCGTAGGCTTTACTTGCGATAACGGTTTTAGCACCTTCGCCAGTGTATCCGCCCCATATACCATTAACATCTAGAGTGGGTCTGATGGAGTTTCTTTCATTGGTGGTGTAACTTTCTTCTCCATAAACAGCGTCAATGTCTAAAGCCTTTTTGTAATTTTCTAAACTAAAAGGGGCTTTTGCCATGTCGGAGCGCTCATCTTTTGAGAGGTCTTCCACTTTGTCATAAAATCCAGGAATGGTAATATGATTGTTTTCGTCATGAAGCGATGCAATCATTTTGGTTAGTACATTAATTGGATTGGCTACGGCTCCGCCATATAAACCTGAATGTAAATCTCGATTGGGACCAGTAACTTCTACTTCAACATAACTTAACCCTCTGAGTCCTGTTGTTATTGATGGGACATCGTTAGCTATCATGCCAGTATCTGAAATTAAAATGACATCATTTTTTAATTTCTCTTGATTATTTTTTACAAATGTGGCGAGGTTTGCACTCCCTACTTCCTCTTCACCTTCAATCATAAACTTGACATTACAAGGTAATTGGTTTGTTGAAGTCATAAACTCCATAGCTTTTACGTGCATATACATTTGACCCTTGTCATCAGAGGCACCACGAGCAAAAATAGCCCCGTCTGGATGTTTTTCTGTTTTTTTGATAACAGGCTCAAATGGGGGCGAGTGCCATAAATCTAGTGGGTCTGGTGGCTGCACATCATAATGTCCGTAAACTAAAACAGTAGGTAGATTTTTATCAATTGTTTTTTCGCCGTATACTATCGGGTAGCCATCGGTTTCACAAATTTCAACGGTGTCGCAACCTGCTTTTTCTAGACTAATTTTAATAGCATCTGCTGTTTTTAAAACATCATTTTTGTATGCTGAATCGGCACTTATGGATGGGATTTTTAAGAGTTCTATTAATTCGTTTAAAAATCTGTCTTTGTGTTCTGAAATATACGATTTGATGTGGTTCATAGTAGTTTTTATTAGGATGTATTCAAAAGTATAAAAAAGATTGTTTTTTGATACTATAAAGTTTGCAATTTAAAAATGTTGTTTATATTTGCAGTCCTTTAGCGGGCGTGGTGGAATTGGTAGACACGCTAGACTTAGGATTTAACCTAATTTATAGTGTTAAATTATTAAAAATGCAGGCGTGGTGGAATTGGTAGACACGTTAGACTTAGGATCTAATGCAGCAATGTGTGGGAGTTCGAGTCTCCCCGCCTGTACAAAAGCCGAAGATGAATCTTCGGCTTTTTTTCGTTTCTAAAGGGTGTGTTTTTTTTACTCAGGTACAACATAGGTACAACATTTTACTATTTTGATGAATTAGATTTAGAATAATTAGTTTTAAATATATTTGACATCAAAAACTATTATTTTGTTCAACTATTAATATTTCTTGGTTTATAAGTGATTTAAATAACTAATTGAAGGTTTTATCTCATAACCCGAAGGCCACCGGTTCGTGTCCAGTTCCCGTTACTAAACCAGACTCAAGTACATTTTGTGTTTGGGTCTTTTCTTTTTTTATTTTGAATTTATTCCTATTTCATTTAAAAAGTCAATAGCATTTTAAATGCTTATCTGCTGGTAGTCATATTCAATAAAATGTCTTTTATGAAATATTAATTATATTTGTATGAATGTGTGAACATATTGAAAAACACATGAATTTTAACTTTAGACAATATTTTGATTCACGATTTCTGGTTTGTTATGGGCAGTCAAACATGCAATACACCATTAAGGACAGCCAAAGCGAAATTTTGAATCAACATTATCTTTAATAAAAAAATAAATATATAGACACACATGAAATTAATAAGATTTGGAGCAAAAGATTCAGAAAAACCAGGAGTAGAACTTAATGGAAAACGATTAGATTGTTCAGCTCATTTTAATGATTGGAATCGAGATTTTTTCAATAATGGCGGACTAGATAAACTAAAAGCATTTTTAGAAAGTGATAGAAACTCATTACCAGAAGTAGATAATTCTATTCGTTTGGGGAGCCCAATTGCTAGACCTGGAATGATTATGTGTATTGGTTTAAATTATTCCGATCATGCAGAAGAATCAGGGATGGAATTACCTAAAGAACCCGTGCTATTTATGAAAGCAACTAATACCTTATCTGGTCCTAATGATGATATAGTAATTCCGCCTAGCAGCATAAAAACCGACTGGGAAGTTGAATTAGGAATTATAGTCAATCATGATTCTTATCAATTAAAAAATGAAGCCGAAGGAAATGAGCACATTGCTGGCTACACATTAGTACATGATGTGTCCGAACGCGAATTTCAATTAGAAAAAGAAGGGCAATGGGTTAAGGGAAAGTCCTGTCCAGGGTTTAGTCCAGTTGGGCCATATTTGGTTTTAAAAGAAGATATTGCCGACGTTTTAAATTTAAGCATGGAATTAAGTGTTAACGGACAAAAAATGCAACAAGGAAATACCAAGTTTATGGTATTTAAACCAGCCTATGTTGTCTATTATTTATCCCAATTTATGCAACTAGAAGCAGGAGATTTAATCTCTACTGGTACACCTCCTGGAGTCGGTTTAGGAATGAATCCTCAGGTATACTTAAAACGAGGAGATGAGGTTGTTTTAACCATTGAAGGACTTGGCTCTCAACATCAAAAGTTTATATAATGATAGATTTAACAAATAAAGTCGCTATAGTTACTGGTGGCGGAAAAGGTATTGGCGAAAGTGTTTGCAAGGTACTTGCAAAACAAGGAGCTATTGTTCATATTTTAGATATTGACAAAGAAAACGGCAAAAGCACTGCGAATACTATTAAAAACTCTAATGGTATAGCTTTTTTTCATTATTGTGATTTAACACAACATGAAGCTGTTGGTGAACTTTTTCAGCAGATTAATGAACAATCAGGAAGTCTAGATATTTTAGTTAATAATGCAGGAATTGCACATATTGGAAATGTTGAAACAACAACTCCCGAAGATATGGAAAGATTGTTTAATGTGAATGTAAAAACAGTATATAGCTGTTTGCATTTTGGCATTCCACACATGAGAAAATCAGATGGTGGCGCGATTGTTAATGTAGCATCGGTAGCATCAGTGGTTGGATTAGCTGACCGTTTTTCTTACACCATGAGTAAAGGAGCAATCTATTCTATGACCTTGGCGGTTGCCAAGGATTATGTGAATGAAAACATTAGATGTAACTCTGTGGGACCTGGGCGCATTCACACCTCATTTGTAGATAACTATTTAAAGAATAACTATCCAGAAAGGGAAGTTGAAATGTTTGACACCTTGTCTAAAACACAACCTATTGGAAGAATGGGAAAACCTATTGAAATAGCAAATTTGATTGCTTATCTATGTTCTGATGAAGCAGCATTTACAACAGGTAGTTATTACCCAATTGATGGTGGATTTACAACGTTGAATACATAAACTAAACCAAAAAGCATAGTCAGTTAATTGATATGATTATTTATACCAAGTATAGTAATTTTTTAATTTCCTGCAATATGAATACCCAAGCCGCCATCAACTCGAAAGGCTTGTCCGGTAATTGACCCAGCATTATCACTACTTAAAAACCCAACTAAGGCAGCAACTTCGCTTGGCGGGCAAATACGTTTGCTTAAATGCATGTCCACACATTCTTGATACAATTTATCAGGGTCATCACTTGCTTTCAAAGTCTCTAGCAACATTGGTGTTTCTACCGTCCCTGGACAAACCGCAACACATCTTATTTTTGGGGCATAATCAACTGCAATACTTCGGGTTAATCCTAACATGGCTGTTTTTGAGGTGGTGTATGGTGCTACTTTCTTCTGACTAATAAATGCCTGAACACTAGATACATTCACAACCACACCTTTACCTTTTTTCTGCATAGACGGGATAGTATATTTAGAACATAAAAATGCACTTTTTAAATTGACATTCATTACTAAATCCCATTCTTCTTCGGTGGTTTCAGTAATCGTTGAATAACGTTGAATCCCAGCATTATTTATTAAAATATCGATTTCTCCTAAAGTTGCTATGGCATTCTGGATAGACGATTTAACCATAGTTTCTTTGGAAACATCGCAATCATATATATGTAATCTACCTTCAATATTCTCTAAATTATTTAAGGCAGTTTCATCAATATCTAAAGCAATGACGTGATCACCACTGTTTAGAAAATATTCTACACAAGCTTTACCTATGCCTTTGGCTGCTCCTGTTACTATTACATTTTTATTTGCCATAATTATCCTTTATATCTTGGTTCAACTTGCCCTATGGTATCCGTTTCAATAGCAAAACATCGTCCTGCTAATGGATTTTCTTGTTTTTCTTCTTCAGTTAGATTGAGGTTGGAGGTAGTGATTAATAACGTTTTCATGGCATTACCTCCAAAACAACAACTGGTGGTGTAAAGTGCTGGAACAGCAATATCTTTCACCCATGTTCCTGAAGCATTAAAATGGCTAATTTTACTCCCCAACCACATGGCAACCCAAAATCCTCCATTTATATCCATGGTCATGCCATCTGGATACTCTTCTTTTGACCATTCAATATGGTTACGGCGATTAGAAATCCCTCCCTTTTTAATATCATAATCATAGGCATACATCACATTTCTAAACGTATCAATCATGTAATAGGTTTTCTTATCTGGACTCCACCCCATACCATTGGTGATGAAGATGTTTTCTTCTAAACATTCCCAACTCTTATCAGCATCCAATCGGTATAATTTTCCAGTGTCAGTACCACCATCATATTCCATAGTTCCAGCAAAGAAACGTCCGGCAGGATCAATCGCACCATCATTCATCCGTCTTTCCTTCACCTCTAATTCAGGGGAGTTCTCTATTATTTTCAGCTCATTGGTTTGCTCGTCAAAAAAGCCAAAACCATCTCGTACTCCGGCAACCACTTTCCCATTGTCACATAATCCCATGACGCCAAGCTCTTGACCCATGTTAAATTCTTTGGAAGCTCCAGTTTTCCAATCAACTTTGTAGTAAGAGCCTTTTAAAAGGTCGACACAATAAAATGTTTGTGTGATGGGACACCAAACAGGGCCTTCTCCATGTTGTGGTTTGATATCAAAAATTGGTTTTGCAGTCCGTTCAGATATCATATTTAATGCGAACAATTTGTTGTTAATGTTGTTTTTATCACTTGACGAGGTTGTAGCTTTATCCACTCTTCTTCCATAAGTTTCATATCTGGGTTTGGTACCCATTTAGACGACCAAGGCTCTAAAGCAGTGGCATATGTCTTGCCCCACCAAGGAGCATCTTGTGTGGCATAGCGTTCTTGCCAATACCACAATGATTTAAAAATAGCTTTGTCCCAATTAATGGAGAATGACATGACATCGGTCTTAACCGAATAATAAGCTTCTTCCTTAAAATTACTCAAATATGCTAAGTCACTAAACTTTTTGTCTGATGCTTTTAGAATTTTTTGGGCATCTATTTTTTTGTCATTTATTCCTTTAACTATTGGCCAATCTTGAATTTCATTGGGCATAAACACCCTGTTTTCTGGCATGACATCTTCTGCTAAAAATTGAGTTGCACTGGTTTCTATGGTTGCTCCTTCTTTTAAAAATGGTAAGCCAAAAGCAATATGATGTCCCCACATTAAATGTAGATGAGTGTCTGATTCGTTGGTAAGTGTTTCATCAATATATAATTTTGGACTTCCTTTTTTTAAGGTTAACGTTTTCTCAATCAAGATGGGGAATCGTAAAGGGCGTGCCCATAATTTCACACTAACTTCATCTTCAGATTGATTAATTATTTTATAATCCCACGGAATTAAAGATACTTCTCCATGTTGACCTAATTTTACACCTCGATAATTAATGGGGGCACTATTGGGAAGTATTTCTTGCCATCCGCCATAATAGTAATCTTCAAATTGGGAAGATGTATCTCGCATTTGAGAGAATATTTGATTAGGATTGATAATGTCTTTATCTATTCTCAGCATGACATCAACACCCACAGGTTTATAAATAAACTGAAAAATATCACTCCCTCGACCAGCCAATATTCCGATTTTGAGAAATTCATTCTCCATAAAAACAACCTTCATGTCATTATGGGTGTGCGTATCATTTATGGTGCATTGTTGATTCATAAAGCATCTATTAAGCCTTTCATGTAACCCAATGCATAAGCCATACTTGCATGCCATGGTGCATCGCAACTCATTGCTGGACTATGATCTGGAATTAAAATACCTTGGTAATCATTTTTCTTTAAAATCTTAATGGCTTCTACCATGTTTAAATCACCTTCATCTACAAAAACCTCACGATAGTTAGGTACTTTTCCTTTTACATTTCTAAAATGAATGTACCCTATGTTGCCTTCGGAACTATGCTTATCAAGAGATTTTAACACATCACTTCCTGGCATTTCTTGTAACGTTCCCATGCAAAATTCAAATCCATTATTCGGACTTTTATTTATGGCGAGTAATTTTTCGTATTCTTCAATACTGTAAAACAATCGTGCCGATTTACGCAATTCTGGCATTGGTGGGTCATCTGGATGCGCCACCATTCTTACGCCATGCTCTTCGGCAACTGGCATAATTTCATCTAAAAACCAAGTGATGCGTTCCCACATTTCGACTCTAGAAATTATTGGTAAATTTCCTTCTGGTGCATTAGTATCATAAGTCATATTCCAAACCATGCCATTTTTTATTGGGGTATCCAGATTCACTTCATTTGCATTAAACCCCACTGTCATAGGTTTTCCACGTCCAAAAGCTTTACTGCTCCACCCCCAAACACCCGCAATACTAAAGTAATAACCTATCATAGGAATACCCGCTTTTCCAATATTCGCAACCATGTATTTTAGGTCGTTCATTTGTTGAGCACGTTTTGGGCCATCTAATAAAATATCGAACCAATGTGACGGATCAAAATTCTCGATGGCTTCCCAAGTAAGTCCATGAGATTCTACTTCTTTTTTCAATCGAAATAGGTCATCATATTCCCAAAGTTTTTCTTGATTTTTTGTCTCTCCCCATCCATTTAAATAATTTTGAGAAAGTGACGGGTTTACCCCTCCTTTTATATAATCGACGAGTTGAATAACAAGATGTGTGGCACCTGCTTGACGCGCAAATTCGAAGTTGTTTTTAGTTAACAAGCTTTTATATAATCCCAGTCCTAATTTGGTCATTTCTATTAGCCGTCTTTTAAATTATAATGTAAATTTAGAAGGTAATTCATTTAATAAAGAACTATCGTTTAATATCTATACTATAGGTAAACTGATCAGCCCTATAAAAGCCAATATTGTATTCAATAGGTCTATTACCGGGGTCATAAACCACACGTTTTCTTTGAAGAATTGCAGAATTTAAATCAATTCCTAACTTTTCTGACAGAAACTTATCTGCCAAAATTGCTTTTATTTGCTCGCTTGAAAGTGTAGGAATAGCGTGATAATCATTTTCCAATATATCATACAGGTGACGTTTAAAATCTTCATTACCTGTGATACCAATTCTTGGATGAAAATAACTAACAAAATAAACAAAAGGACCTTTATCTAGCCCTCTCAGTCTCTCTAATTTATAAACCTCTTGCCCTTCATTAATTTCAAGATGTTCAGATATTTCTTTATCAGCCTTACTTTTATAAACTTTTATTTCGTAGTTCCTAAAGTCAATTCCTTGAGCATGCATTTCTTGACTAAAACTCACCCAATTTGAAAGTTTTGTTTCAACCTGTTTTTTCGCAACTTTAGTACCCACTCCCTTCTTTCGTATTAATAATTTTTCTTGAACTAGCCTATTGGTTGCCTGTCTTATCGTATTACGAGAAATACCTAATCTTTTAGAAAACTCTACTTCTTTTGGAAGAAACTTTCCGTTTTGATATTCAGGGTCATTAATCATATCTCTAAGTATTTTCTCAACTTGTACATGTAAAGGTATTGGGCTATCTTGGTCAACACTAGGAAAGTTATGATTACTTATGTTCTTTTGTTCATACATATTCCAAAGTTACAAAATTATTAGTATAATAATAAATTAACACTTTTAATAAAAATGTAAAAGCTTATTTTTTTATATCAATTCTTTTAATAACATAATGGCCCAAATGCATTCCTTGTGATAAACCCTTATCAATCGCAGATTTATAATGTATGCCTCCATAAAGTCTGCTAATTGCAGCCTCTTCTGCTGCCTCTTTGAAAGAAGAAAAAGACCTGATAGGTAATTTGTAAGGAACTTCTGTGTCGTCGTCAAAAGAAAACTTATCGCCAAATATTGATGTTAATATAGCCGACGCAGTTCCTGATACTACAGAATGACCACTTGTATACTCAGGAAACGGAGGGGTTTGCAAAATAGGTTTCCAATTCTCATCAATATGATTATTAATTAGAGTTTCTGGTCTAATGAGATTACTGCGATATTTTTCATCCCAACAACTTATGAATGCATCGAAAATTCCAATCGCTGTTTTAGTCATAACATAAACCGTGTTTTCAAAATTATATTCACTCTGTTTACAAGCAATTTTTGCTATTCCCATCCAATGTGCGCCTGGTGTAATTTTTTTTGTTGCAAACATTAAATGCCCTCGTGTTACAGAAACGTATGGATTACAATCCCAAAACTTAGCAATTTCTTTTTCTTCAGAATGCTCTCCTTTTTTTAGAATACCATTGCTTATAGTATAAACCTCTAATAATTCATTATAAAAATCACTTTTTTTGTCCAAAGAAAATTTTGGATGTGCCATAGGTTTAAATTGCGATGCAGAATCTAAAGCAAGTGTCTTTATTTTATTCCAATGAGGTTCTATTCCTTCCATATATGATGGTGGTGTAGGTTGCCATCTAGAGGAATCGTTAACCTTTATTGAATATTTAGGCATCGTACGAGTTTCCCTATAGTTGTCATTATATAACCACCGCTTTATATGCTCAGCTACTTTTAGCCCGTAAGTTTTCGATTTGTTAAACTGAGACTTATTTAAAGCTTTCCATGTCGTATATAAACTGTCACGGTAAATAGTGATTTTGTCCTTTGAAAAAATAAGTGTTTTACTAATTTCTATGTATGCCACCAGTGCTGCTACCTTTGCATTTACTTCTTTTGGGATTTTAGGGATAGGTTTTAAGGTTTTAATTTTTTTACTTAATGAGATAAATGAATCATTTTTTTGAGTAAGAATTTCATATGCCCCGATATTTGGATAAACATAAACCCTGCTAGCAACTGGTGGAGAAAAAATATCATGCACCATAATTTCCGTTAACTTATCCATAGTGCCAAAATATTCATCAGCACCAACCTCAATATCTATCTTATTTATTTTATTACATGATATAATTAATAACCCTGCACAGATAAGTAGAATTCTAATTTTCTTTATAAAACTATTTTTTTTTGTTATGTATGCCATCCTAAAACAAATTAATAAATAATAAAAACACGTTCAATTTTTTTGTAAATATTGCTCAATTTTTTAATTCAAAAGTTTTTGTCAGGTTTCAAAAGTAACTAAATTACTATCTATTATTCCTTTTCTGTTTTAAAAGAATATTCAATGTCGACAGGTTAAATTGCTTTTTCAATAATTATAGTATAAGTTCTAATCGAAAAGAATTCCTTTTCGCTCTGTGTCGAGGTTTTCATTGAAATTGTCATTCCTATGGAAAGAGGAATCTAAATACAGAGTTTTGGCTTCTAACCTTTTTAGTCCAAAGCTTGTACTAAACATGATTGGGTATAAAACCTGCGAAATACATCAATGTCCCGATAGCTATCGGGATTACCTCGAGGATAGTTGGTTTTAAGAAATTCTTTATAAGTTTCTTGTTTAATTTAAAATTCTTCGACAAACACACTTTTTTTTTGTGAGATTCGTATTTTATAATTACATTTGTGAATGTATGAACATATGAACATATTGTTTTTATGTAAGTTATATTCACTAAACAAACTTTTTATTAAAATTAATCCTATGAAACACGCAAGATTAATCATGTTCTTTTTGATTATTTCTTTTTTCTCTTGTGAGGAGGATCCCCAACTAAATCCGGAAACATTTACTGAATTTGTGGTTGATATTAGTGGTGAATGGAAAATTAGCCAAGTAACACAAAACGGAACTGACATTACAAGTCTTTTAGATTTTCAATCTTTCTCATTACAATTTAATTACGAAAATGGACAACCTTCGTCTTATATTATATCAGACTTGACGTTGCCATTTATTCTAAGTCAAGCAAATGGTAATTGGTCTTTTGATGATGAGACCTACCCAACAAAGATTAACTTTTCTGAAGGAAGCAGTATAGGTATTGAGGGGGCTGTGCTTTCAAACGGAAAAGAACTAAAAATAAAAGCCCCTTTGGGATGTGATTCAAATACATATATATATTCATTACATAAAACTAAAACTTAATTAACATGAAAAAAATTACTTTTAAACTAACAAAGCAAAGAGTTGCAAAAGTATTTCTATTGTTTTCATTTTTGTTATTGACAATGTGTGTAACAATCAATAGTATTAATGAACCACCAAATATTACGGCAGGATCAACTATTGATGTTACAATAAACACTACAATTCTCGGAGAAGTTGATGATGCGGGACAATGGCTATATGTTGCCTTTTTAGCACCTGCAGCATGGGATCTTGAAAATAACGGTAACTTAACTGGTACCTATGAATTTACAAGTGATGTTACTATGGTTCAAAGCATGGGTACTCTTGCGCTTCCTCCAATGGATGATCCTGGTCCTCAAAACCCTCCAACTGCTGGTCAAACTTGGGAAGAATCTTGTAATGCGGCATTTGGGTTTGCAAGTAATACCCCAGGGGATGTAAAATGGGTGGTTTTAAGATCTGAAGGCGCTAAAATACCTGTTGCTAATACTGAGGAACTTGCTGGGAGTATTACACTTACTATAAATGTTGGAGCAGCTGCAGTGACAACTGAATTGGGATATGGGGTTTTAATCGGTAATTATGATTTTGAAAATTCAGATCGTTGGGATCTTGAATTTACAGGAGTTAAAGGAATTACATTAAGTACTGAAGAGGTAGCTTCTATTGATGCGCATTTTCATCCTAATCCTTTTAATAATACTTTAAGTATAGATTCGCAAACGGCACTTAAAAAAGTTGAATTTTATTCGATTACAGGACAAAAAATAAAAGAAATTAGTTCTAATTTTAAAACAATCTCAACAGATGATCTTTCTAATGGATTTTATATAGTTAAAGTATTGTCTGACAAAGGTTCTATTACTAAAAAACTTATTAAAAAATAATATTAATCATAACACATCTTTGGTATTCCTTTAATAATAAAAAGAATTAAAATGAAGAAAAAAATAATAGCTAGAGGATTAATGTTTTCTATGTTTTTATTACTAACGATGTGTATAACAATTACAAATGTTTCTCAACCAACATCAGCAACAACAGGTGAAACCATAAATATTACAATTGATGCGAATTTGTTGGGAGAAATTGGTGATTCTCAAAATCTTGTATTTGGCTTTTTAGCTCCATCAACATGGGATGTTGAAGGAACGGGTGTTGCCGTCTACACTACATCGGTTGGTAATGGAACTATGAGTTTGGTTCCACTAGATGAAATTGCACCAAATTCAGATTTAGGTTTGACTTGGGCAGATGATATGAAAAATCAGCTTGGAATTGGAGAAAATTATGGATTAGTGAAATGGGTAGTTTATAAATCTGAACAACAATTATCTGTTGCATCAGATGAGACCATTACAGGGCAAGTTCAATTTAGTGTAACTGTTGGTTCAGATAATATAAAAACCCAATTGGGATACGCGCTAGCTAATACTGCTTATGGAGTTGATACGGCAGATGGATGGCATGATGTGTTTTTTACAGATTGTATGGAAGTTACAGGAGGGACTAATGCATTAATAAATTTATGCGGCCCTATCCCCAATTCAATAACTTACAGCCCAGAAGTTTTTACTTTTGGTGATATATTAAATATCCGTTTTGACGCTACTAGAGGGCCGGGGGGCAATCCTACAGAATTACTAGACGTAGATCAAGTTTATCTTTGTGCTTCGGCCATAATTGATGGTGATATGGTAGATGTTTGTCAGATTAATGATTTGACTAAATTTCGAGATATAGGAGATAACTTGTGGGAAATCACAATTTGGCCACAACAATTTTTTAATTCTCAACCTAGTCAAGATATCACAAATATATCTTTCAATATTACTAATGTAAGTGGTGATATTGAAGTAAAAGATCCAGGGACTGGAGTAGATTTTCAAGTTATTGAGAACTGTAATTAAGCTAACTCTGCAAATAAATATGAAAAATAGAACAAAAAGTATTATAACTGTCTTTTTGATTTTTAGCAGTTTTATTATTTTTGCTCAAAATAGAACAATCACTGGAATTGTAACATCAAAAGGTGATGGTCTACCACTTCCAGGAGCAAATATTTTGGTTAAAGGTAAATCTATTGGCGCTTCAACTAATTTTGAGGGGCAATATACTCTTGGGGTTCCCAATAAGGACGTAACTTTAGTTTTTAGTTATCAAGGATTTGAGTCTCAAGAAATTATTGTAGAAGATCAAGAAACAATAAATGTAACTTTAGAAACAGATGTCAACAGTCTAGATGAGATTGTACTAGTTGGTTATGGGAGCTCTAAAAAGAAAGATTTAACAGGCTCAATCTCTACGATTAAGGCTGAAGATTTAGAATCGGTTAGATCTGTGACTCCAGATGCCTTTGTTCAAGGACGAGTATCAGGATTACTATTAACGCAAACTTCTGGACAACCTGGAGCATCTACATCAGTAAGAATTCGAGGGAGTAGTTCTATTAACGCAAGTAATGAACCCCTTTATGTAATTGATGGTTTTCCTGTGGATAATAATAGTGATAATTTATCTTCAGGTGTAACAGAAGGCCCTTCTATTAATGCGCTTTCTACTTTAAGTTCAAACGACATAGAATCAATAGACGTTTTAAAAGATGCTTCTGCAACAGCTATTTATGGCTCACGAGGAGCTAATGGGGTCATTATAATAACTACAAAAAGAGGCTTTAATGGAGATGCACAGATTAATTTCGATACTTATTTTAGTGTAAACAAAATTATTGAAAAGCTAGATGTTCTCAACGCTTCTCAATTTGCATTTTATGCCAATGAGGCTAGATTTAATGGATCTGGACTCCCTAGATTATACGACAACCCTAATTCATTTGGAGAAGGCACTAATTGGCAAGATGAAATTTTTAGAACAGCTTTTACAAGAAATCACGAGTTGTCTATTAAGGGAGGTAATCAAGGCGTAAAATATTCTATTTCTGGTTCTTATTTAAACCAAGAAGGTGTGGTTATTGAAACCGATTTTGAACGTTATAATTTAAGAGCAAATTTGGATTTTAAAGCAAACAACAAATTAACCATAAAGAACTCTTTGACCTTAAGTAGAACAAATTTTAACACAGCTAGAACAGAAACTACTGGAGGTTTAGAAGTGGCAAGTAGTATTATTACTGGAGCGTATCAGTTTAACCCATTACTCCCAGTACTAGACCCAGATGGAAATTTTGTAAAAGGTAACTTTATTGTGCAAGAAGATGGAACTTTTGTTAACGAAGTGAGTAATTCATCAGAACAGATACCAGATTTTGTTAGTCCTGTGGCTTTTCAACGGCTTAATTTAAGTGAAGGTAGAGGAACTAGAGTGTTAGAGAATCTTAATATAAACTGGGACATAGCAAATAAATTAAAGCTAAAGACCACTCTAGGAATCGACTATAATATTAATGAGCAATTTCTTTTTCGCACTAAAGAATTAGATTTTGGCGGTACACCAGGTGCTTTTGCTGCCCAAGCAAAGAATACATCAACAAGTTATTTAGTAGAATCTACGTTAAACTATTCAAATACATTTAATGATAAACATCGATTTAATGCATTATTAGGAACTTCATGGCAAGATTTTATTTTAGAATCATTAACTGCAAACGCATTAGGATTTCCTACAGAAAACTTTGACTTTAATAATCTAGGTCTAGGAGAAAATACTGGAATTAGTTCAAATATTATCGAATCTAGATTAATATCATTTTTTGGACGCCTTAATTATATTTTAAGTGATAAATATATATTTACACTTACAGGACGTTTTGATGGTTCGTCAAAGTTTGGAGATGGCAATAAGTTTGGTTTCTTCCCATCAGGTGCATTTGCTTGGAATATTTCTGAAGAAGATTTTCTTAAAGAGTCTAATCTCTATGCTAAATTGCGTTTAGGGTATGGAATTAATGGTAATGAATCTATCGCTCCTTATTCTTCACAATCCACGTTTAGACCTACTTATCATTCTTTTAATGATAATGAAGTAGTGGGACTACTACCAAGTACTCCTGCTAATAGAGATCTTAAATGGGAAAGCACAGAGCAATTTAATATTGGTTTAGATCTTGGCTTTTTTAATAACCGTTTAGGGTTAACAATTGATGCTTACAGAAAAAACACTAATGACCTATTATTAAATTTACAAGTGCCTTCACAAACAGGCTATTTGCAAAGTGTTGTGAATGCAGGTAGTGTTCAAAATGAAGGAATCGAATTAGCCATTAATGCAGAACTATTAAAGGGCGACCTTAAATGGAATCTAAATGTAACTGGAGCTTACAATAAAAATAAAGTTATAGATTTAGCAGGTTTAGATAATATTCCTTCAGGTTTTGGGATTTTAGGAATTACTAACTGGCAATTGTTAGAAATTGGAGGGGAAATAGGTGCGTTTTACGGCTACGTTTCAGATGGAATTATTCAGTTAGATGACACCCCAGCAACGACACCATTATTCGCAACAGATACTTTTACACCAGGCGAACGAAAGTACAAGGATTTAAATGGAGATGGTGTAATTGATGCGGATAACGATAGAACAGTTATAGGAAATCCAATTCCTGAATACACTTTTGGTTTAAACAATACATTTAAGTGGAATAATTTTGATTTAAACATCTTTTTCCAAGGAGTCTACGGAAACGAAATTGCTAACTTCAACAGGGTAAATCTTGAAAATTTAAACGGACGAGGAAATGTACTTTTAGAAGCATTTTCTAACCGATGGAGACCAAACAACCCAAGTAATACACATGTGAGAGCTTCTAATGGCCCTCGTGTTATTAGGTTTGCAGACAACTATGTAGAAGACGGATCGTATCTTAGGTTAAAATCCCTAACTTTAGGATATTCTATCCCGAGCAAGTTCATATCTAAACTAAAAATTAATAAATTAAGGATTTATGCCTCAGGCACCAATCTATTAACGTTTACTAATTATAATGGCGTTGATCCAGAAGTAAGCTATGGAGGACAAAATAACAACCTAAGTGCTGGTGCTGATTTTGGTGGGTATCCTACTACAAAATCATTTCTCTTTGGCTTAAATGTAAACTTTTAAAAAGCTATAGCTATGAAAACAGTATTAAAATATAACATTTGTTTTGTCGTCTTATTATTGGGTTTGGGCTGTCAAGAAGCTTTAAATGAAGAAGTAAAAACCTTTTTTACAGAAGACACCTTTTATCAAACCGAACAAGATGCTAGACTAGCAATTAATGGAATTTATGGTCACCTTGGAGCAAACTTTGATGGCGCTTTAAATGCCGAAGGTATATACTTTGCCAATTATTGGACAGCAAATGCTTTGTTGTCTGATGAAGGTGAAAGCGATGGTGATTTTGGTAGAGGATATTTTGAATTATCAACAATGACACATACCCCGCAAAGTAATATAGCGTTGCAAATATGGTCTAACCTATATTTAGGAATTAATGCAGCCAATCTAGCTATTGCTAATATTCCTGATATTGATATGAATGCAGATATAAAAGACAATTTATTAGGTGAGGCTTATTTCCTAAGAGGTCTTTTATATTTTGAGCTCGTGCGTTTCTTCGGAGAAGTACCATTACAATTAGTGGCACAAACAGAATTTACAACAGACAGCTACTTACCTAGATCAACTGAAGAAGAGGTCTACAACCAAATTTTATCAGATCTTGTAATTGCCGAAAACAGTTTGCCCACAGAGCAAACAGGAGTAGATAATGGGAGACCCACGTCATGGTCTGCGAAAGCATACACTGCTAAAGCAGCACTTCAACAAGGTGTAAACTTAACACTAGCACAGACCAGACTTGAAGACATTATAAACGGTCCATTTGGTTTGTGGCAAGATTATGCAGATGTTTTCAAAATTGGTAATAATAATGGTAAAGAAGTTCTATTTAGTATAAGTTTTTTAGAAGGAGAAGATTTATTTACTACCCTCTGGGAAGGAGGTCACTTGGTATTTAGAACACTTCCTAATTTGTATGGTGGTAGACCTAATGGGCAAGGTTTTGAAACGCCTACACAAAACTTATTTGATTCTTTCGATGATTTAGATAGAAGAAAAGAAGTTACCTTTTTAAGCGAGGATGTCATAGATGGAGAAACTGTTGATTTTGGAAGACCATATGTTGTAAAGTATTGGGATCAACAAGCAGAACCAGAAGTCAACAACACTAATAACGATCTGCAATTAATACGATTCGCAGACATTTTGTTAATGTATGCAGAAGTTTTAAACGAATTAAATAATGGCTCTAGTACAGATGCGTTAGTGGCCATTAATCGCGTTAGAAGACGTGCTAGATATTCAAATGGTGTAGAAAATAATGTTCTACCAAATCTCACAACAATGGGATATCAAGATTTTAAAGACGCCATTTTAGATGAACGAAGAAAAGAACTTGCTTGGGAAGGTCATCGTTGGTTTGATTTAGTACGTTTTGGAAAATTACAAGAAAAGGTTTCTCTAGCCAAACCAAATGTATCTATTACTACACCTAGGCATAATTTATTGCCGATACCACAAAGAGAAAGAGATTTAAATCCTAGTTTAACTCAAAATCTAGACTATTAATAATATAAAATAATATTTGTATGGGTATTAGTGATATACATTGGAATTTTAGGGCCGCTTTAGCGGCTTTGTTTATTATAACATTCACAAACACAACACTAGCATTTCAGAATATAGCTAAAGAAGCTATTATAAGTACCTCATCATCTTTAGATGGAAATGAAGGAGAAAAAGTAGTAGATGGAATTATAAGATTAGATGGTAAAGGTGAATGGGCTTGTGTAGGTGAACGAAAAGCTTGGGGGGCAAATAAATTGCCTTGGATTCAATTGGACTGGAACAAAGAACGAACTATAAACTCAATTGTACTTTATGATCGTCCTAGTTTGGAGGAGCATACAGCAGGTGGAGTTCTTAAGTTTAGTGACGGGTCAATCATTAGGGTAAATACAATTCCAAATAATGGTGGACCCAAAAAGGTTACTTTCCCATCTAAAACAATAAAATGGGTAAAGTTTGATACAACAGACGGCGAAGGCTTAAACCTAGGGTTATCAGAAATTGAGGTGTTTGTAGCACCTTTAGACACGAATCAACCTATTAACTATGTCAACCCTTTTGTAGAATCTGCCAAGGGGCGCTATTTCTTTTTTACTCCTGCAGCATATCCTATGGGAATGGTAGCTGCGGCACCTGTTACAAGAAATAAAAATCAATATGGGGGTGGCTATAATTACAATTCTACAGAAGTTCTAGGGTTCGAACAAATTCATGGCTGGTGTGTTTCTGGAATACAAGTCATGCCCACTTCTGGAACCATAGACCCTACCGCTGGAGATCAAGCATGGAAATCAGGATTTAGCCATGATGACGAAATTGCTATGCCAGGATATCAGCGTTTATATTTGAATAAACATGATGTCTGGACAGAGTTAACCAGCACTAAACGAGCAACCATCTATCGTTTTAAATATACTAAAAAGAATAAAGCTCAAATTCTTACTAATCTAGGAGGTTATCTAGGTAACTCTACCATGATTAATGCCGATGTAAAAAAAGTTAGCCAAACCGAATTGGAAGGTTCTTTTGATTCTGCAGGACGATTTTGGGGAGGGCCAGAAAAAGTGAAAATTCACTTTGTAATACAGTTTGATAAACCCTTTGAAAGCTTGGATGGCTGGTCTGATAAAAAGAAATTTAAAAATATTTCTTCATTACAAGGAACAGGCACCATGAAACGGCAGGATGCCTTTGTACTTGGTCCAATAATCCAAAGCTATTGGGATGCTCCAACTGCTGGCGTAATGGCTAACTATACAGTACATCCTGGTGATGAAATCCAAATGAAAATTGCCATTTCCTATACCTCAATAGAGAATGCTCGTAAAAATTTGCAAACTGAAGCTAAACATTGGGACTTCGACCGTTACAAAGAGGATTCTTTTAAGGTATGGAAAGAAAAATTAGGAAAAATAGAAGTTAAAGGAGGTACAGAACAACAAAGAATAAAGTTCTATACCGATTTATGGCACGTTTTATTGGGGAGAAGAATATTGAATGATGTAAGTGGAGATTATCCTGATTATACCCAAGGTGAACTCGTAAACACTAGTTTTACTAGAGGTTCTTTAAAAGTAAGAACTGTACCTAAGGATCAAAATGGTAATCCAAAGTTTAACATGTACAGTTTTGATGCGCTTTGGTTAACCCAATGGAACTTAAATGTTATTTGGGGATTGGCATGGCCAGAAATATTAGATGATTTCTCATCATCATTAGTACAATACGCAGATAATGGAGGCTTATTACCGAGAGGTGCTGTTGCTGGTGGCTATTCATATATTATGACAGGGAATCCAGCAACAAATATGCTTGTAAGTACCTACATGAAAGGTTTAATGACTAAAACCAACCCAAAACATGCTTTTGAGGTAATGAAAAGCAACCATATGCCTGGAGGGATGATGAGCATAGATGTGAAAAATCTTGAGTTTTACATCGCTAATGGCTACTGTCCTGGAAATGCAGGAAAAACATTAGAATGGGCTTTTCAAGATTGGTCATTAGCACAAATGGCAAAAAAACTCAAAAATAAAAAAGATTACAATTATTTTTCTAAAAGAACAAAAGGATGGAATAAACTATTTCACCCAGAACAGAAGTTAATTTTACCCAAAGACAAGGAAGGTAATTGGTTGCATACTAATCCTCTTTCTGGACAAGGTTGGGTAGAATCAAACGCTTGGCAAGGAACCTGGTCTGTATCTCATGGTATTGCAGAGTTATCTACATTGATGGGAGGCAATGATACGTTGAGTAAAAAATTAAATTACGCTTTTGAGCAAGCTGCATCTAACGATTTTGTATTTGGATACTCTAATGGTTATGTAAGTTATGCCAATCAACCAGGATGTTCTAATGCACATGTATTCAACCATGTTGAAAAACCCTGGCTATCCCAATATTGGGTACGCAGAGTAAATGAGCAAGCATATGGTGCTATTACCGTAGATCAAGGTTATGGAGGTCATGATGAGGATCAAGGACAAATGAGCGGTATAAGTGCCTTAATGTCTATGGGCTTATTCAGCCTTAAAGGAAATAATTCAGCTACGCCAAAATATGAGCTTACTAGTCCTGTTTTTGATGAAATTATAATCAAGTTAAACCCTACTTATTACGAAGGCAATGAGTTTACCATCAAAACCAAAAACAATTCCCAAGAGAATATATATATCCAAAGTTCTACATGGAATGGTACCCCTTTTAATACATTTTGGTTTACTCACGATGCTTTTCAAAAAGGAGGAGATCTAATTTTGAAACTCGGTCCAGAGCCAAATAAAAATTGGGGCGTAAAACACTAAATAGGAATAGATACCAATGAAAAAAAAGATATTAATATTTTGTTCTTCAGTAGTAATGTTTGTAATAGTAACATCTTGCAAGCCTGAAAAACAGGAAAATTATCTTTTTCAACCTATTTCATCAGAAGTATCAGGAATCGATTTTTCAAATAACCTAAAGTTAGATGACGATCTTAATATTCTCAATTACATCTATTACTACAACGGTGGTGGTGTTTCGGTTGGTGATATTAATAATGATGGATTAGAAGATCTTTTTTTTACAGGAAATCAAGTCTCTAACAAGTTGTATCTTAATTTGGGAGGTCTTAAGTTTAAAGATATCACTCAATACGCTGGTGTACAATCTAAAGGATGGTCAACAGGTGTGACAATGGTAGATATCAATGCAGATGGATGGATGGATATTTATGTCTGTAAGTCCGGATATTCAAATGCAACCTCACGAAAGAATCTGTTGTATATAAATAAAGGTGACGGTACATTCACAGAAATGGCTCAAAACTATGGGCTTGCTGACGATTCTTACTCTACCCAAACCGCCTTTTTTGATTACGACTTCGATGGTGATTTAGATATGTATTTACTTAACCATATGCAGCAAGTTACCGGAATGAATAATCCAGTATCGAAAAAGCTTCAAGGAGAATCTAAAAATACAGACAAATTGTACCGTAATGAAGGGAATAGTGAATCAGGATACCCAATATTCACAAATGTTTCTAAAGACGCTGGTATTACTATTGAAGGGTTTGGACTTGGGCTTGGCATAAGCGACTTAAATCAAGACGGTTATCCCGATATATATGTTTCCAATGATTTTATTTCTAACGATATTATGTATATCAATCAAGGAGATGGAACGTTTAAGGATAAATCTAAAGACTTTTTAAAACACCAAAGTCATAATGGTATGGGTAATGATATTGCCGATATTAACAATGACGGATTTACCGATATTTTGGTTCTAGATATGTTGCCTTCAAAAAATAGGGAACGAAAATTAATGCTCAGCAAACCTAATTATAACCTTTTTGAATATAGCAAAAGTAAAGGGTATCAACCACAGTATATGCGAAATACTTTTCAGCTAAATAATGGAAGTCAAGTCCCTTTTAGTGAAGTAGGACAATTAATGGGTATTAGCAGTACCGATTGGAGTTGGAGTGGTATTATGGCTGATTATGATCAGGATGGAAAAAAAGATTTATTCATTACAAACGGATATCTAAAAGATATGACCGATTTGGATTTTATCGTTTATAGAAGAAAACAATTTAAGTTTAGAACTAAAGAAGAAGCCGATAGTCTGTATTTAGTTAGTGTCAACAAACTACCCGAAGTACCACAGCAAAATTATTTTTATAAAAATAATGGTGATTTAAAATTTGAAGACACTTCTCTCAAATGGACACCTTCTTCGCCTGGATTTTCAAATGGCGCTGTGTATGCCGATTTAGATAACGATGGCGATTTAGATATTGTCACCAATAACATCAATGAAAAATCAACACTTTTAAAAAATACTTCTACAGAAACATCAAATGGTAAAAAACACTTTCTACGACTTGATTTTGAAGGAAACACAGCTAATCCTGATGGGATAGGTGCTAAAGTTTGGGTCTATAATAACCAAAAAGTTCAGTTTGCCGAAAATTACACAACCAGAGGATTTCAATCCAGTATCTCAAGTAATATATATTTTGCGTTTGATAGTATTAAAAAGATAGACAGTTTAAAGGTAGTTTGGTCAGATAGAAAAACCAAATTATATATTAATCTTTCTGTTGATACAACAGTAAGTCTTAACTATTTTGATGCTATTGATCCAGACCATGAGCGTCCCAATAATGAAGATGAAAAGCTCTTTAAGCAAGTTAACAATGTTATTTCGTTTCAACAGCAAGAAGTCCCATTTTCAGATTTTGATATAGAACCGCTCATTCCTCATAAATTTTCGAACAATGGCCCATCTATAGCAGTCGCCGATATCAATGGTGATGGATTAGATGATGTTTTTATAGGAGGTTCACACATGTATTCAGGTAAGTTGTTTCTACAATCTTTAAATGGAGATTTTAAGAGTACAGAACTTTCTACTAATGATGTTGAAAAAGAAGATATGGGCGCTTTATTTTTTGATGCTGATAACGATGGTGATAATGATCTTTATGTGGTAAGTGGTGGATCAGAGATTTCATTGATGAAGTCAGGCTATTATCAGGATAGATTATATAAAAACGATGGTAAAGGCAACTTTGTAGTGGATACTTTGGCTTTACCTATGATAAATACTAGTGGTAGCTGTGTAATAGCTTCAGATTATGATAAAGATGGCGATTTAGATCTTTTTGTAGGCGGTATGGTCATTCGTGAAAGTTACGGTATTTCACCAAAAAGCTACTTATTGGAAAACAATAATGGAAAATTTACAGACGTCGCCAAATCCAAGTTAGGTAAAAATAAATTAGGAATGGTTTCTGGAGGACTTTGGACTGATGTTAATAATGATGGATGGATGGATTTAATCGTAGTAGGAAAATGGATGCCTGTTACCATCTATATGAACCAAAAAGGTGTTTTTTCAAAAGAGTCTTTATCCAATTCTTCAGGTTGGTGGAATAGCATTAATGGCGGCGATTTTGATAATGATGGTGATATAGACTATATCCTAGGGAATATTGGATTAAACAGCCCTTATTATGCATCCATTGATTATCCAATGCAGTTATTTCTAGGCGATTTTGATAAAGACAATCGTACAGACCCAATAATCACTCAATATTATTTGGAAGCTGATGGCACAATGCAATCATATCCTTTTGTGTCTCGAGACCTATTGGCAGATCATATGATTTTCACTAAAACTAAATTTAAAAATTATCGCGCGTACGCTAATGCAAAAATAGAAGACCTCTTATCGGATACTATGGAAAAGAATTCCATAACACTTCAAACCAACTATCTGGAAAGTGCTTACCTAGAAAATTTGGGGAACGGAGAATTAAAATTAAAAGCATTACCTAGAGAGGCGCAATGGGCACCAATTATGGGTAGTACGGTTTCTGATATTGATTTAGATGGAAACCTAGACGTAATCCTAGTTGGAAACTTTTATCCCAATGAAGTTGGTTACGGTCAAAATGATGCTTCCTTAGGTTTGGTTTTAAAGGGTGATGGCCAAGGTCATTTTATACCATTAAGCTCAAAGGATTCTGATTTTTTTGTGAGTGGAGATGCTAGAGCTTTGGTTAGAATAAGATCCTCAACAGGAGAATTATATGCTGCCTCTGTTAACAACGGTAGTCTCAAAGTCTTTAAAAAAAATCATTCCACGGATAATGAAATTATAGCTGACTCTAAAAACCAATCAATCACGGTAATACTAGAAAATGGGAAGCAACGAAAAACGGAATTTTATCTTGGTGAAGGATATCTTTCACAATCATCTAAGAGTTTACAATTACCTATAACTGCTAAAGTAAAGCCCCTAAATTAAAAAACAAAATATGATTACTAATATTAATAATAAAAGATATTATTTAGGAATTGATATAGGAGGAACCCATTTTGCTACTGGAATAGTAGATACTAAAGAAACGTGTTTATTGGAAGAAACTTTAGAAAGACATCCCGTAAATAGTAAAATGTCTGCCCAAAACATATTGAATCAACTGTTATTATCCATAACAGAATGTGTCGCTAAATTCCATAAACCAGTATATGGATTAGGCGTTTCCATACCAGGACCTTTTGATTACGATAATGGAATTTCGCAGATTTATGGTCTCAATAAATACGACAGTCTTTTTGGTGTAAACATCAAGCTGTTTTTACAATCAAACCTTAAAGGAATTTTAGTAAACCCAGATGAAATATCCTTTTTTAATGATGCAGATAGTTTTGTTTTAGGAGAAACCTATAACAATGATTTTATGAATCATAAGGTAATAGGAGTTACACTAGGTACCGGAATTGGTTCTGGTTTTACCAGAAACGGTAAAGTTGTCACAGATGATCCTAATATCCCAAATCAAGGCAATGTTTACAATTTACCTTTCAAAAATAAAAAAGTAGAAGATTGGATATCTACCAAGTGGTTTTTAGATGCCTATTCTGAAGTTTTTAATAAATCCATAAGTAACGTAAAAGAAATTGCAGAAAAAGCAAGTGCATCGCAAGAGGCAAATAAAATTTTTGAAAGCTATGGCCAACATTTGGGTGAAATACTATGTGTTATCGCAAAAAAATTCAACCCGGATGCTATCATTATAGGCGGAAGTATTGCTAAAAGTTATTTTTTATTTAAAGATAATTTTGAAAAATGCTTTTCTAATACACCCAAGATTCATATCACAAAAGGTACAGCCAAAGCTGCTATTTTAGGTGCCGTAATTCATTTAACCAAAAACCAAAATACATTGAGTGCAAAAAGAAAGACAGAGCAGTATATTATGCCTCTACACACAAAAGACATTCAAGCAAATAACAGTTATGAAGTATATCCTGCTTTCGAGGTATCTAAAGGAGTAATTCACACTGGAATAGATAGTTTAGTTGATGAATTCCCAAATGAAGGATGTGTAATCATAGATGGTTATTTAGGAGCGTACTGGGATGATTTAATTAAAAAAATCACTCAACAATTAAATGAAAATAATGTAACCCACATAATTTATTCAACAACATCAGCCTACAAAAGTTCGGAGGACATTGAAACAATGGTTACACCTTTTTTAGGAGGTGATGACCCTGTGTTTGGAAAAATATTTACAGGTGAATTAAACGATTTCTTTGATTTAGAAAAGTTAAACGAAATACAAACAGAAAATGGAGTCTTAAACATACTTTACGGTCCAGGTGCTGCTTTGAGCGGTTGGGATGGTAAAATCGTTTATATGGATATGCCTAAAAATGAAATTCAATTTTGTGCAAGAGCGCATCAGTTACTGAATTTAGGAAACATCTTTGTAAAAGATAAGAAACAGCAATATAAACGAATGTATTTTATTGACTGGCCAGCCTTAAACAAGCACAAACAAGCATTACTTAACCAGATTGATTATATTGTTGATGGCCAATTTGGAAGCTCATTTTCTTGGGCTTCAGGAGAGACGTTTAGAAACGGGTTACAAGAAGTTTCATCAAATGCCTTTAGAGTAAGACCTTGGTTTGAACCTGGGATTTGGGGAGGAAATTGGATGAAAAACAAAATAAAAGGGCTTCCACAAGATGTCCCAAATTATGCTTGGTCTTTTGAGCTCATCGTTCCTGAAAATGGAATTGTATTATCTAAAAATGGTAACTTATTAGAAGTCTCTTTTGATTTTTTAATGTTCCAAGATAATAAAGCTATTTTAGGAGCCGCCTCCGATACCTTTGGAACAGAATTCCCAATACGTTTTGACTATTTAGATACCATAAATGGACAAAACCTATCTCTACAATGCCACCCTACGCTTGGTTATATTAGAGATAACTTTGGGGAAACTTTTACCCAGGATGAAACCTATTATATTCTAGATGCAGACCCTGGTGCTGAAGTATATCTTGGTTTTAATGAAGGTGTAAAAAAAGAAGACTTTCGTAAAGCATTAGAAAAAAGTAATTCAGAGGCAAAACCAATGGCTGTTGAAGATTATATACAAATTCACTCTGCCAAAAAGCATGACCTTTTTCTTATACCCAACGGGACTATTCACTGCTCGGGAACAGGAAACCTCGTCCTTGAAATTAGTAGCACCCCATATATTTTTACTTTTAAGATGTATGATTGGATGCGCATGGATTTAGATGGCAAACCAAGACCGCTTAATATAGAAAGAGGAGTTGCTAACTTAAATATGGATTGCCAAGGCGACACAGTGGTTAGTGATTATATTTCTAAACAGGAAGTGATTAATACTGGAGAAAATTGGAAAATCGTGAAGTTAAGTACACACCCAAAACATTTTTACGAAGTACACAGGTTTGAGTTTGATAACGAAATATCGGTACAAATGAATAATCAGTGTCATATTCTAAATTTAGTGGAAGGCACTAAAGTTAAAGTTGTAACTAACAATCGAACAATGGAAATTCACTATGCTGAAACATTCGTAATTCCTGCAGCGGTTAGTGAGTACAAAATCCTTAACCTAGGTAGTCAAGAGGCTAAAATTATACAGTCTAATGTTAAATCTGAATTCTGTGATACCAGATTCTAAAATATATTATTATGGACAAACAAACAAAAAAAACTTTATTTAAAATGGCCGCTATTGGGGCATTGGGTGGTTTTTTATTTGGTTACGATACAGCAGTAATTTCTGGAGCTATCGGTTTTATGGAAACTAAATTTTCATTGACACCATCTTTAAAAGGGTGGGCAGTTTCGAGTGCTATTGTAGGCTGTATATTTGGAGCACTTGTAGCTGGTTATATTGCCGATAAAATTGGCAGAAAGAAAGCACTCATCATTACTGCCATATTATTTGCTATTTCGGCAATTGGTTGTCTAATTGCTCCTGATTTTACTTTTTTAGTAATAGCAAGAATTATTGGAGGCGTTGGAGTTGGAGGCGCTTCAATGCTTTCACCTCTATATATTTCTGAAATGGCTCCAGCCGATAAAAGAGGAGCTTTAGTGTCATTGTACCAATTGGGTATAGTTCTTGGAATTACTATTGTTTACTTCTGTAATTATTTGGTTGCTCAAGCTGGTGATGAATTATGGGGTATTGAATATGGTTGGCGTTATATGTTAGGATCCGAGACACTACCCGCATTCATTTTTATGATAGCTTTATTTTTTGTTCCTGAAAGCCCACGTTGGCTTGCCAAAAAAGGTAAAGATTCTGCTTCTTTAGAAATTCTAGAGCAAATAAATACAAAAGAAAAAGCTCTAGAAATCCATAATGAAATAAAAAAAGCTCTAGGACAAGAAAAAGGGAGAATAGGTGATTTATTTAAAAAAGGATACAGAACAGCTATTATAGTTGGGGTTGTACTAGCGTTGTTTTCACAAATCACAGGTATCAATGCCATAATGTATTATGCCCCTGAAATATTAAAATCAGCAGGCTTTGGAGTAGATTCAGCATTGATACAAACCGTATTGATAGGAGCCATCAATGCCATATTCACGTTTGTGGCCATAAAATATATTGATAAAGCTGGGAGAAAGAAGCTTTTGTTATGGGGAGTCTCAGGAATGATAATCTGCTTATTTGCTATTGGAATGCTATATCAGTTCAATTCTCTTACAGGACCGTGGCTTCTTATTTTTATTTTAGGTTTTGTAGCGTGTTTCGCGTCCTCTTTGGGTCCTATCCCATGGGTGATGATATCAGAAATATTCCCAACAAAAACAAGAGGGATTGCTATGTCACTATGTGTTATGGTACTTTGGATTGGAGCGATGCTAATTTCTCAATTTACACCTGTTTTATTAAATGACTTAGGACCGTCTTATACCTTTTGGCTATTTATGATAAATGCTATTTTTCTTTTGGTGTTTACTTATAAAATTATTCCTGAAACCAAAGGAAAGACTCTAGAAGAAATAGAAATGAGTTGGAAAAAATAAAATTATTGTTCAAATGAAAGTTTTTTTTAAAGTGATATGGGTGGTTTTTCTTTTTGTTCCAAGTATACTTTTGGGGCAAATAGAGTTACCTCCTATTTTTTCTTCTAATATGATTTTGCCAAGGAACAAAATTATACCAATATCTGGTAAGGCTTCGCCCAAAACCACTCTCATTATTTCTATAGGAAAACAACAATATACTATTGAGAGCAATAAAGTTGGTGAATGGCGTGTAAAAATTGACCCAATCAAGGCAGGAGGTCCTTATACACTTTTAATTACAGGTGAAAATGACGAAAAGTTGGAATTGGATAATATTTTAGTGGGTGATTTGTGGCTATGTGCTGGTCAGTCTAACATGCAATACACACTTAATATGTTGGGTTATGAAGAAACGCCAGATGATAATTATAACGCCAGTAACCTTCGCTTATGTTCTGTATGGGTAGATACAGATTACCTACCAAGAAATGAAGTGTCTAATGCCATTTGGCAAGAAATCTCTAAAGAAACTGCTAGAAATTTCAGTGCTTTAGGGTATTTTTTTGGTAAATACTTATCAGATGAGCAAGATGTTCCTATAGGCCTTATTAGTAGTAACTTGGGAGCCACAGCTATTGAAACCTGGATGAGTATGGATGCCTTAAAAATATTTCCACAGTTTAATGAAGTTGTTCAAAAGATTACTACAATTAATAAGAGCTACGAAGAATTAGATGCTGGGTTAAAAGTATTCAGAAAAAAATGGGACAAAAAACATTATCTCAAAGGCCCAGGAATTGAAGAAGAATGGCACAAAGCGGATTATGATTACTCAAACTGGAAGGAATGCACCTTGCCTGCTTTTTGGGATGATTTTGGATATGCATCCCACGACGGAAGTATGTGGTTTAAAAGAACATTCAATCTGGATCCAGCCCAATTGGATCAGGATTTAAAAATAGTTCTTAATCAAATAGATGATTATGATATTGCATGGGTAAATGGCGTGAAAATTGGTGAATCTTTTGGGAAAAGTAATTTTCGGAATTATACCGTTTCAAAAGAAATTCTTCGTCAGAAGAATAATATTTTAACTGTTAGGGTTTTTGATATAGGAGGAAAAGGAGGTATTTATACCAATCCTTTTTGGGGTAATCCTTTACTTAATGGTACTTGGAAATATAAAAAAGGCGTAAGTATTGACCCTAAAAAATTTCCAAAACCAGTAGTTTCTAATGGCAGTCCGTTTTCGCACCCTATGCTACTCTACAATGCTAGTATTGCACCTCTTCATAAAATACCAATTACTGGAGTGCTTTGGTATCAAGGGGAAGCCAATGAAACAAGAGCCGTAGAATACGGTGCTTTATTAAAGGCTCTGATTCAAGATTGGCGAGAAAAGTGGAACAGTTCAAAAATGCCGTTTTTTATTGTGCAATTAGCAAATTATAAACAAGAAGACGAACAACCTAAAGATAGTAAATGGGCAGAGTTACGCGAATCTCAAATGAAAGTCACTCAACTAGAAAATGTTGATATGGTAACAGCTATAGACATTGGTAGTGCAAATGACATTCACCCCTATAACAAAAAAGAAGTAGGTAGGCGTTTGTCTTTATTGGCCAAACATTATGTTTATAAAGGGGAGTTGACAAAAGGACCAAGTTATAAAAGCAGTATTAAATCTGGAAAGCGTATTACTATCGAATTTGAAACCTATGGAAGTGAATTAAAAAGTTTAGATAAGTACGGTTATTTAAGAGGTTTTGCAATTGCTGGAAGTGATGGGATTTTTAAGTGGGCAAAAGCCAGAATTATTGCAAAAAACAAAATAAAAGTATATCACAAGGATATCCAAAATCCCGAATATGTCCGTTATGCATGGTCAGATAATCCCGGAAAATTAGATTTAGTCAACACAGAAGGGCTTCCCGCTTTTCCGTTTAGAACTGATGATTTTGAACTTAGTACTACAAAAAATAAATATAGTTATGACCCATACGCGTTTTAAAAATATAATTGGCAACTATTTTCAAAGAAAAAACAAGGTGCTTTTTAAAAATGTTCTTTTACTACTTTTTTATGCAAGTTTTTTCAATTGTCAAAATACAACTCAAAAAAAAGAAGCTCCTACAGTTGAAAAAACGCTCAAGTTTACGGCAGAAGCTGCACCAGAATGGACGGCTTTAATGGAACGCACTTCAGGTTGGTTTGCTGCGGATGGTATCTTCTCTATACCACTAGATGGCAGAGAAGAACAAGGTGTTAAAGATAAAAAAACACTATTTATTTTTAGTGACACCTATGTTGGTGAAGTTATAGATAATGTGCCACAACCAGGAAACATTATGGTTAACAATACTACAGCTTGGATGAACGATAATGAACCTTTAAAATCTGCCATTACGTTTGAATATAATACAGACAAATCTGGTAAACCTTCCTCTTATTTTATGCCTACCAATAGTAATGCAAAACTCAATGAATATTTTTGGTTAGGAGATGGTTTTATCAATCACGAAAAAAATAATGCCCTTTATCTATTTGCCTATCACGTACATAAAACGGGACCTAATGTCTTTGATTTTGAGCAAACCGATGTAGCGCTTTTAAAGGCGGAAAACCCAACCAAAGAAGGCATTAAAAACTATTCGCAGATAGCAACCGGTTTAGGGTTTGTCCACCCTACTGAAGGACGTGTATATTTTGGAAGCGGAATTTTTGTAAATACCAAAGCTGCTAGTGCACCAAATCCTGATGGGTATGTGTATATCTATGGTATTATGGAACGTCAAAAATCGTTGATTGCTGGAAGGGTGCTTCCTAAAGATATCGAAAATTTTGATAAATGGCGTTTTTGGGATGGACAAAATTGGGTGAAGGATAAGGAAAACGTAGCCATTATTACGAATTCAGTTTCTAACGAACTTAGCATTAGCCCAACCGAAGATGGAAGATATTTACTTACTTTTACCGTACTCGGACTATCTGAAAAAATTGGAATACGCATTGGTGAAAGCCCTTTTGGTCCATTTGGAGATATCAATGAAGTCTATATCTGTCCAGAATACAAAGAAAAAGGACTTTTTCCTTACAATGCCAAGGCGCATTACCATTTATCTAAACCAGGTGAGTTATTGATTAGTTATAACACGATTACATTGAATTTTTGGGAAGATATCAAAAAAGACGCTTCTATATATCATCCTAGATTTATTAGAGTAAAATACGAATAGTAAAGAAACATTATATGAAATCATTTAATCACAAATCATTTTTTCTAAAAAAAATTAAACCATATCTTTTTTTTTTCGCTTTGTTTTTTGTCGTATCTACAATTACAAGTTGTCAAGGCAAAAAGAAGGGAAAAGAAGGTAGTCAAGAAGAAATCAAAAAGGAACTAGATTTTGCAGTAGTATCAAATCAATGGAATCAACTTTTTATAAAAAAGGAAGGATGGTTTGGTGGTGACGGCATATTTGGCATTCCTATGGATGGCAAAGAATTTGTTCCTGCCACAGATAGCACTATTACCTTGTTTACCTTTGGAGATACTATGATTGGTCATCATAATGGAGACACGCTTTTAAAAAAAGATTTTAAAATGATTAATAATTCAGTTGGTGTCTTAAAAGGTAGGCATCCAATTGTAAAAAAGATAAAATTCCATTGGATAAAAGATGAAAATGGAGAGGCTATGGAGCTTTTTAAACCCAATACACCTAACTCAAAACCTAAAGATTATTATTGGCTTGGAGATGGTTTTGTTAATGCAGAGGGTGATGATAACTTGTATATTTTTGCTTATCCTGTACAAGAGAAGGACACTACAGGTATTGGTGGATTTAATTTTCAACAGATAGGTGTAAACCTTTTAATGATACCAAAAGGGAGCAAACCGCCCTATTTGAATCACAAACAATTAGAAACACCATTTTTTAATGCAGAAACACAAACCTCATTCGGCAGTGCAATATTTGTGAACACAAAAACAGCAGGAGCACCTCATCCTGATGGTTACATTTATAGCTATGCTGTTTCCAACCAAAAAGAGTTAAAAGGGCTGTTGGTTGCTAGAGTTTCATCAGAAGATTTCATCACATTTGATAAATGGCGTTTCTGGAATGGAAGTAACTGGGTAGAAGACATGAAAAACGCAACTTATATAGCAGATGACGTTTCTAATGAGATGAGTGTATCACCATTATCCAATGGGAAAATAATACTTACATATCAAGATAAGACGATGAGCTCTGATGTAGTTGTCCAAATAGGTGAATCACTCGTTGGCCCGTTTAATGAAAAACAGCTTGTTTATCAAACGTCAGAATTTAAGAGGCATAAAGACTATTTTACCTATAATGCAAAAGCCTATCCTCATCTATCATCACCTAACACCTTGTTAATTAGTTATAATGTGAATTCATTTAACTTTTGGACTGATATTTTGAATCATCCAAATTTATATCGCCCACGGTTTTTAGAATGGGTAATAAAAGAATAATGTATATGAAATAAAAAGAAAGTGATGAGATATAGAATTTATGGTTTTTTAGTGTGTGTGTTATTTTTGTTCAGCTGTAGTACAGATGATTCTGTTAATGCAAGCAATGGTTCTAATGATACAACTACAAATACGCCTACAAATAGTTTATCTATTTCTAGAGATAATGAATTTATAAATTTATTTACACGTTATGGTGATGGTTGGACTGGAGGAGATGCTGCGTATTCTATTCTCCTTCCTGATGGCAGAACCTTATGGCTTTTTGGAGACACCTTTTTAGGAACAGTTAATCCAGACAGGGTAAGACCGCCTGGTTGGCAATTTGCGCGTAATACCTTTGTGGTTCAAGATGGAGAAGATCTTACAACTTTAGTTAAACCAAATGGTTCTAATTTTGTATCGCCAGACGAACCAGGTTGGTGGTATTGGCCTACAGATGGCACTATTTATAATGATACTCTGCAAGTTATACTACCGGCTTTTAGATCTACTGGAGGAGGCTCGTTTGGCTTTGAATATGCAGCAATTGATCTTGCCTTATTCAAACTACCTGAAATTGAACTCATCTCTAAAGAGCGACTATTTACAGAACCTAATATTGCTTTTGGCTCTTGCGTTGTGGAAGATTCAGATTATATTTATATTTATGGAGCAGAGAGAACTCAACCACTTGGGAAACAATCCAATATCGCGAGAGCAGCTAATGGTGACTTAAGAAATGTGTGGGAGTACTTTAATGGAACTGAATGGGTTCCTGATATTTCTAAAGCTCAAGGAATTGTTAGTGATGTTTCAGAGCAGTTTGCTGTATTTAAAGAAGATGATATGTATTATATGGTAACCCATGATTTTATTTTTGGCTGTGAAATTTATCTTTGGGAATCCCCAAATCCAGAAGGTCCTTGGGATAATCAACGCACTATTTACTGTACGCCTGAAACTGTTGCAAATATCTTTACATACAATTCTTTTGTGCATCCTCAATTTAGTGAAAATGGCGATTTATTGATATCGTATAATACAAATAGTTTTAATTTTTCTGATATATTGTCAAATGCAGATAATTATAGACCCTATTTTATTCGTGTAAGTAATTGGAAATAAATTTAAAGAGGACTTGCAACAATGGGGCTGTTATTGGATGATAGGCATGCCGCCTTTAATAGATTTTCAACTGGTATACATTCTGGTTATTTATGGTAAGCGCTATCATTTTATTAATCTTTACTTATAAATTGATTCCAGAAACAAAAGGAAAAACATTAGAAGAAACAGAACAAACCTGGAAAAATAATGAAATCAAAAATCACACTTTTATTAACGGTCATTTTACTAGTTGCTTGCCAGAATAAGCCTAATAAAAAAAAGGAAGCTAAAGAAACCCTTATAAATAAGGAGATTTTAGCCTCTTTAGGTACGAAGCATAAAAATAAATTTGCTAAAGGCATAGCGCTTTCAAATAAAGAGATTGCTGAAAATCCAACCAATGTTGACGCCTATGTTGGACTCGCAGAAACCTATATTATTCTGCATGCATTTGGTTACCTATCTAATGCCCAAACCATGCCTCATGTAAATGAAGCATATCAAAAAGCAAGTCAATTAAACCCAACTAACGCCGGCGTATTAAAAATTGCTGGCTTAATAAGTTTCTTAAATAGAGATTGGAAGAACACCGAAGAATTATTTGTAAAATCTATTGAAGCAAACCCGGAAGATATAGGTGTGCGCCATTGGTACACGCTTTATTTAATGGCAATGAATCGAATAGATGAAGGTGTTGCTCAGTCTGATATTGTTGTGTCTATGGATAAAAATAACGACTATTTAATTGCAAGAAGTTCTATCTACTATTTTCTACAGCAATTTGAAAAAATGAAACCATTAATGTTTAAAGATATTGAGGCTAACCCCGAAACACCTTGGGCTTATGATTGGTTAGGAATGGCATATAATGGATTAAACGAACATGATGATGCTATAAAAACATACATCAAGGGCTTTGAGTTATCTGATGGAACTGTCGAAGTGGGGGGTGGTTTAGGACATGCCTTAGCGCAGGCAGGAGAAATAGAATTAGCAAAAAAAATGACAGATTATTATACCAAGGCTGCTAAAGATCGTTATTTACCCCCTTGTCAACGCTCATTTATTCACCTAGGTTTAGGTGAAAATGAAGTAGCTCTTAAATTATTAGAGCAAGCTTATGAAGAAAAATCTTGGTTCCTTATTTTTATGCAAATAGAACATTGGTATGACCCAATTAGAAAGGATAAAAGATTTGTAGAGATTATGAGCAAAATGAATTTTCCAGAATAATTAGATATTACTAAACCTATTTTAATTAAAAACCTCGAAGCACAAAATTTAGCTTCGAGGTTTTATGTTTCTATTTCTGTCTGGTTGAGCAGACTCGATATAATAACTAAACTTATTCATACTTCACCTTAATAAAGGTTTTGTCGCATCTGTAATATTTGAGTCTATTTTTAGGTAATAACAAGAACTGAACTTACTTAATAATGATATGCAAGTCATATATATTGGTTCTGTCGCATTAATTAGGAAGAGCCGTATTTTTAAAAGAGTATCAGATTTCAAGAAGCTAGCGCACAGAAAGTTTTGAACGTAGAAGATTTAGGTTTCAATATTTGACCTTTCAAATCATATTTATTACTTCTATGCCTGCTAATGTTCTTTGTGCTGCCTCAAATTCTTTAAACCCTGTTGAAATTGTTATTCTTTTTTTAATACTCCTATGGTCTTGCATTATAATATTGTTCAAGTATTTAGCTCGTATAATATTAGTACCTCTTTTATCTGTATTTAGGATTCTAGGTTTACCATTGTTTCTAATAGCTTTATTCAAGAACTTCTGAGCAGAACCTTTCATTCTTCTTTTGGTTAGTAGGAAGTCTATAGTATTTCCTTGTTTGTCAACAGCTCTATATATAAGAACCTGTCTTTACAAGAGACATTAATATAAATTTCATCTAATCTCCAACTAATAGTTACTTGCTTTTTAAGCTGATTCATATTGTACTCATTCTGTTTAGATAACTTAAAGACCCATCTTTGAATGGTAGAATAATCCACTTTATCACCTCTAATAGCTAACATCTCTCTAGTTTAGAGTGAATCTCAGTTTGAAATAGGCAGCTTGTTTATTGTAATAGTAGGGTATTGGTGGTGTTTGTGCATCGAGCAGATTTTTTTAATTTCAAAAGTAAGCATATTTGAAAAAGAAGGAATTAATACGACAGAACCGGAGTTTCATATGTTAATATTGATTGTCAAAATATCATCTTTTAATTGATTTACTAGATTGCACATCTAGCGTATTTTTATTTTTCAGAATTATAAGTCATATTGAATTCGCTTATGTATACAACGATAAGTGGGTGATTTAGAATAGACCTTCTTTTTTTTAGGTACAACATAGGTACAACAAATACTGAAATCAATTGATATTAGATGATATCAAATGAAATTAAAAATTATGTAAATAATTAAAAATCAAACAATTTGGATTTAAATAGATTCAAAACGCTAGACTTAGGATCTAGTGCCTCGCGGTGTGGGAGTTCGAGTCTCCCCGCCCGCACTGTAAAGGAAAAGCCGACTTATATGAGTTGGCTTTTTTATTTGTACTATTTATCATTCGATAAACGGCCTTTATCAAGAGATGTTAACAGGTGTTATTAAATTATTTTGGCATTTCTTAATCCCTAACAACTTAAAGATTATATATTTGCAAAAAATGTATTTTTTGGAAGATTTTTTTTCTTTTAAATAGGACGTTTTAAAGCCATTAAATATAAATCATAATTAAAAAAATGAACAAACAAATTGATCAACAAGCAGCAGATAATATTAGAGCATTAGCTGTAGCTATGGTAGAAAAAGCAAATTCAGGACACCCAGGAGGTCCTATGGGAGGTGCAGATTTTATGCACATTCTATATTCAGAATTTTTTAATTATGATCCTTCAGATATGACTTGGCCATTTAGAGATCGTTTCTATATGGATGCGGGTCATTTATCTACTTTAATGTACGCTCAGTATTATCTTTTAGGAAACTATGCTAAAGATGATGTTGCCAATTTCAGACAATGGGGTTCAATCACTCCGGGACATCCAGAAGTTGATGTTGCCCGAGGCATAGAAAACACATCTGGTCCATTAGGGCAAGGTCATACTATGGGTGTGGGAGCTGCTATTGCAGCAAAGTTTTTACAAGCAAGATTTGGAGATTGGATGAATCATAAAATTTATGGTTTTATTTCTGATGGAGGTATTCAAGAGGAAATCTCTCAAGGTGCTGGTAGAATTGCAGGTCATTTAGGATTAAGTAATTTTATTATGTTCTTCGATTCTAACGATATACAATTATCAACTTCAACCGATGAGGTAACAAGTGAAAATACAGCCATGAAGTATGAAGCATGGGGCTGGAAAGTAGTTACCATTGATGCACATAATCATGATGAAATTAGACAAGCATTAACTGATGCTAATAATGAAACTGAAAGACCAACCCTTATTGTTGGAAAAACCATAATGGGTAAAGGTGCAGTAACAGCAGATGGAAGCATGTTTGAAGGGTACTGCGAATTACATGGTCAACCTATTGGAGCAACCGGAGCAGATTACGAAAAGACGTTATTGAATTTAGGCGCTAATCCAGAATCTCCGTTTGATATTTATGGCGATGTAAATGCTTTCTATAAAGACTTATTAGAAAAGAAAACGGCACAAGCCGCTGAAAAGAAATCAGAAATTAATGCTTGGAAAAAAGATAATGAAGCACTTGCTCATAAATTGGATTTCTTCTTATCAGGAAAACTTCCTGAATTAGATTTTGAATCTATCGAACATAAAGCTGGTTTAGCTACCAGAGTGGCATCATCAAATGTATTGGCATATTTAGCAGAAAATGTAGAAAACATGATTGTGTCTTCTGCCGATTTATCTAACAGTGATAAAACAGATGGTTTCTTAAAGAAAACACAGGCGCTTAAAAAGGGCGATTTTAGCGGTTCGTTCTTACAAGCCGGTGTAGCAGAATTAACCATGTCATGTATTGCAAATGGTATCGCATTACATGGTGGAATTATTCCTGTTGTAGCAACATTCTTTGTGTTTTCAGATTATATGAAACCAGCTATTCGTTTAAGTGGTATTCAAGAATTGGGTGTAAAATATGTTTGGACTCACGATGCTTTTAGAGTAGGTGAAGATGGACCAACACACCAACCAATTGAGCAAGAGGCACAAATACGCTTATTAGAAAAATTGAAGAACCATAGCGGTAAAAATAGTTTCTTAGCGATGCGTCCTGCAGATTCTGCAGAAACAAGCGTCGCTTGGAAAATGGCTTTAGAAAACACGGATACACCATCTGGTTTAATTTTATCAAGACAAGGGATTAAAGATATTCCTGCACAAGGTGAATCAAGATATCAAGAGGCCTTAGCTGCTCAAAAAGGAGGGTACTTAGTAAAAGAAATTGAAAACCCTGATGTTGTTTTAGTTGCTAACGGATCGGAAGTTTCAACGTTGATTGACGCAGCTCAATTACTTGAAGAAAGACAAGGATTGAAAGTAAATATCGCTTCGATAATTTCTGAAGGATTGTTCAGATTGCAATCTAAATCTTATCAAGAAAGTGTGATTCCAAAAAACAAGCCATTATTTGGTTTAACAGCTGGATTACCCGTAAATTTAGAAGGCCTTGTTGGAGATAACGGTAAAGTTTTTGGAGTTGATCATTTTGGTTACTCAGCACCAGCGAGTGTATTAGATGAAAAATTTGGTTTTACTGGAGAACAAGTATGCCAAAATGTAATGGAATATTTAAATGCAAACGTTTTAATAAAATAAATCTGAGTACATGACAAAAATTGATAATATATCGGATGTCAATCTGAGCGCAGTCGAAGACATTGGAAATATCGTATTCAAAAGCATTCCGACTGCGCTCAATGTGACACTTTTATATTTTTGTCATGTACTAAAAAAATAAATATATGAAATGAGCATAACAAGATTTTTCATATTAATTGAAAATGAATATATGCGAATTACATTTGACTAATAAAAAACAATAAAAACAAACAAATGAAATTTTTTATAGATACAGCAAACCTTGATGATATTGCAGAAGCTCAAGCTTTAGGAGTTTTAGATGGCGTAACAACAAACCCCTCTTTAATGGCAAAAGAAGGTATTACAGGTGGAGAAAATATATTAGCACATTACCAAAAAATCTGTGATTTAGTGGATGGTGATGTTAGCGCAGAAGTGATTTCAACAGATTTTGAAGGAATGGTAGATGAAGGCGAAATGCTCGCAGGATTACACCCGCAAATTGTTGTGAAATTACCAATAATTGCTGATGGAATTAAGGCTTGTAAATATTTTTCAGATAAAGGAATTAAGACTAACGTAACCTTGGTTTTTTCTGCTGGACAAGCACTTTTAGCGGCAAAAGCAGGAGCTACTTATGTGTCTCCATTTATTGGAAGATTAGATGATATCTCAACGGATGGTTTAAACCTAATTGCTGAAATAAGACAAATTTATGATAACTACGGATTTGAAACTCAAATTTTAGCCGCATCAGTGCGTCATACCATGCATGTTATTGATTGTGCTAAATTGGGAAGTGATGTGATGACTGGCCCTTTATCGTCTATAAAAGGCTTATTAAAACATCCTTTAACGGATAGTGGTTTAGCTAAATTTTTAGAAGATTATAAAAAAGGGAATAACTAGAAAACTATTCTCTTAAAGTGTAAAAGCTTCTCAATTCCTGTTTGGAACTTGAGAAGCTTTTTGATTAAACAAACTAAACTAAACTAAGTTTTTATAAGTTTTATGGTGCTTACTTCACCTAAATTATTAATAGCTTTTACTAAATATAAGCTTTTGGGTAAGGTTGAAACATCAAAAGTGTGCTCTTTAGTAAAGCTGCCGCTATAAGTTTTAAGGAGTTTACCTGTTAAATCGAAAATGGATACAGATTCAACTGCTTTATTTATCTGAAATGATGTTGAAGTGGGGTTGGGGTAAATAGCTACGTCTAAAACCGTTTTAAAATCATCGGTACTCAAGGTAGATGCCTTGTTTCCGAAAATCCTGAATTGTCCTGCGGGCAATGAAATAGAAGCAGTTGTACTGGTAATATTCATAGTGGTATTGTCCATTAAATCATACCAAGTACCTATATAAGGGAAATTAGGTGTGATGTTTTGAGCAGACAGCCCAAAATTGGATAGGATTACCACATTTTTTAAATCTGTTGATTGCAAAGCATCATCCCAAATGTAAATTTTTGGGGTTAAGTTGGAAGATCCTGTTTCGATGGAATAATTACCTTCAAAAACAGCCTCAGCGGTCTTGAGTTTTATTAATCGGGACCAGTCGTTATAAATTTGATTTCTATTGGGGTTGCCCAACCAATTATTTACCCATTGTGGTTGTGGTTTGGTGTCTAATTTACAATCGCCATCGCTCCCACCAGGTACGTTTACGCTGCCATCATTACAAGTGAAAATAGAGTTTTCCAAACCCAAATCGGCAAAATGCCAGATCATTTTCGGCCCAGGAATTGTCAAGCTTACCGCACCTAAAGCAGACATTCTGGATAGGGCCGTATTTAAGTCTTTTACATTATAACTGCCACTACTGTTTCCAAATTGCAAATTTTTATACATTAAGCGTTCTTCATCATGACTCTCAGGGTAGCCCATAACCCGTTTACCTGTAAATCCGTGGCTTAGATGCCCCATTCTACTAATATTGGTGTTTGAAGCGTAGCCCATGGTCAACTGATTGTATTGGTCGGTCATTTTACCCCACATCATAATCCCTTTGCCTTCGTCAATGCGGTAATTTGCCCATTGCTGCTCTTCGGTATCACTTCCCAAATGCTCAAAGATTACATAATGGGTTTCGTCTAAACTCCATGCGTAATCGGCATATTCCTTTAAAATGTCCACTCGGTCTTGTTGGTAACTGTTTGTGCAGCCTTCGTTACTTGGAGAACAATTTTGAGTAAATCCTTTGGTCAAATCCCAACGGAAACCATCAATTTTAAATTCTTCGATCCAATGCTTAAGAACACGTTGTACATAATTTTGAGTTCGGGCTTGCTGATGGTTAAAATCCTCACCAACACTATAGCTATGGGTTGCAACTTGGTTGAAGTAAGGATTTTCAGAACTTGGGCTTCCCCAACCGTCACCATCTGGATCGTCCATCCACATTCTGTTCATCGGGTTTCTACCAAAAGCGTGGTTTAAGACAACGTCCAAAATAACAGCGATACCGTTTTGATGGCACAAGTCTATAAATTCCTTAAACTTAGCTTCGGTACCATAATATTTATCTAGTGCCATATGAAACGAGGTGTTATAGCCCCAACTTAAATTGCCCTCAAACTCCATGTTTGGAAGTAGTTGTATGGCCGTTACATTTAAGTTTTTAAAATAATCTATCTTATCTATTAAGTCTTGGTAATTTTGGTCCTGGTCAAAATCCCTCATTAAAACTTGATACACCACCAAATCTTCCTTTTTGGGTTTTGTAAAATTAGGAACGACCCATGAATAAGCTGTTTTACCGGTTTGAAGCACCGTAACCTCTCTTTCCTGTCCTGTTGGGTAAGGAGGTAAATTAGGATACGTTGAGGCTGGAATTCCAGGATCATCAAACGGCGATAAAACCAGAGTTGAATAGGGATCGGCTGTTTTTACTAAAGCAGGAGAGTTAGCAATAGGGGTTTTGTCAACCACCCAATATTGATAGGTTTCTATTTGCCCTGGAGTTAAGCCGGTAATCTCCAACCAATATACTCTTCCAGGTTTGCTAAAATCTCTTTTCATGGCATAATTAGCATCGGGTTGCCAGTTATTAAAACTTCCAGCAACATATACAAAATCTTTTTCAAAAGCATCAAGGACTAAAGTCGCTTTTGTAGGGTCACCACTATCATAATTTATGCCTTCGACCATTCCCGCAGGAAAAGCGCCATGTTGAGTATTTGGATCTACAAGTACTGTAAATGTTTTGGTTTTGGTTACACCATCAGTAGTAACCTCTAAAACATAATTTTTGGTTTCTGTAATATTGATATCTGTATATGAATATGATAAAATATTTGACTGTGTGTCAATGGGGATATTATTTGCTTTTAGAATATAATTGGCATTATTTTCACAAGTATTTGTTGCAGCAATATTTAAATTATCTCCTGAATTAACTACAGCAATAGAGTTAGCCGTTGGAGATATTAATACCAATTGTAATGTACTAACACCAACATCTAACAAAATATCTTGAGATTTTTTGTCGCCTGTTCCATCAAGAGCTTTAATTAAAAACCCTATTCTTCCAATACTGCCTGTTCTGCCAAAAAAATTAGATGGCACAAAGGATATGCTATAGGTATCTGTCCCATTATTGTATGTTAATTGTGTGCTAGAGTTTGTCCAACCTCCATTATTAGGGGCATCTTCTAGATTTTCACCATTAATATCATAAGACCAGGACCAAAAATAGAGTGCATTATTACTAATTCCCCAATCTGCTTCAACTATACTTGCGCCATCAAATGTTAATGTAATGGTATCATCTTCCAGAAATGTACAAGGATTTACTACATAGTTCACCTCTTGCTGTTGTGAAAAGGCTAACGAAGAAATTAAAAAAGCGAATAAAATGGTAATCTTGTTCATTTGCTGAGTTTTATTTCGTTTTGGGTATTGAATTTAAGAAATAAAAGGTTGTTTATAATAATACAAACAACCTTTTACAATTACATATATTTATTTATTGTTTATAAAACAGTTACAGTTCCTTTAGTAAAATCGACAGTTATATTAAACGTACCATCTCCAGGAGAATTTACATTGTTCTCCCCATCTCTTACTAGCATACCAGGATATGCAGGATTCTCTCCCCAATCGTTATCCCAGCTACCAAGCGTAGGTAAAAATTTAAATATATCTGAACTTAGAAGCGTTTGAGATATTTCAAACACACCTTCTGACAATTTTGTGAAAGCTGGAGCTGTAGCATTATCCCATCCATTTGGAGAACCAACTAAAAATAAATTATCTGGTATTTCGGTAAGTGTGAAAGACAGCGTATTAAAATCGATATTAATCATGTAAGTCCCAGCATTAGTAACGGGAATATTACTTTCTCCATCTTGTACTAACTTACCTGCGCTTTCTGGATTTTCTGCCCAATCACCATCCCATGAGCCCGATGTAGGGATTAGTTTAAACTCAGCTCCAGCATCAAATGTTTGTACTCTTGTAAATACCCCATTTCCCGATGAATAAAATTGTTGCGTAGCATCACCATTATTCCAACCATTATGGGAACCTACTGAATACAGATTATTAATTGCTGATGCATTAACGGTTAAGTTATTAAAATCAACTATTACAACATATTTACCAGCAGTAGTTATTTTAATATTTTGTTCACCATCTTGAATTAAGCCTCCAGCATTTGCAGGATCTTCACCCCAATCACCATCCCAAGCTCCTAAAGTTGGCAAGAACTTAAACTCGTCATTAGCACTAAAATCATAAGTAAGAGAGAAAACCCCGTTACCATCATTATAAAATGGAATAGCCGTTGCATTATTCCATCCATTTATGGAACCAACCATAAATAAATCATCAGGCGCAGTAAATTCTTTAACCGTTACTGAAAGTGTTGGGAAATCTACAGTAATCACATAAGTGCCTGTATTAGCAACTTTTATATTTTGCTCTCCATCTTGAACTATCTTACCTGGATTATCAGGATCTTCACCCCAATCGCCATCCCATGAGCCTAAAGTAGGCAGGAACTTAAACTCGTCATCAGCAGATAGATCTAATTGTAATTCAAAGCCACCATTTCCATTACTAGTAAAGGCATTTGCTGTAGCATTATCCCAACCATTGTGGCTCCCAACTAAGTATAATTCGTTAATAACAAAAACATCCCAGTTCAAGTATTTTTTTTCTGCTTTCAATTCTGAAACGTCATCACTAATTTTAGCTTTTACAGTCCATATAACATTAGCATTATCAGCAAATTCTTGACCAATTTGAGTATTCGTCATTGTGAAAGAAGTCCCTGAAGGCACATTAAACGATTTCAATGGCTCTGAAAAGTCTCCTCCTAATTCATCAAATAATAAGGTGTATTCAATAGTTCCACTTCCAGTAGTTGTAGCAGCTTCTTCCCAAGAAAAAGTAACTTCTCCATTAGGATCGCCATAAATATCTGCCTTTATAATATTATTATTAGTAGGTGATAATAAATTGAAATTTTTAATTCCATTTGCAGAGAATCGCACAATTTCAACGTTATTCTTACTTGTTGAAACCTCAACATCACCATTACTCGCAACGACTTGCCATTGTAATTCAGCCGTTTCACCAGCAGCATAACCAGCAGCACTCAATGCTTCATCAAGGGTTGCAAAAGTCAAGGTTAATTTGTTTTCTTTACCATCATTATTCGATGGAAAAATTACAAACTCAGGAGTTTCAGATCCTGCTTTAAAGAAAAGAACTTTATAGGTCGGCGTTTTTGAAACCCCCGGTATGGCCTTATTCCAAGTCAGTTCTATGATGTTTTCTGGTGTTCCAGAATTTAACACATAGCTTGAAACTGTACTTTCAACAATGCTAAAACTATTTAAAGCTTCAGTATCGGAGCTAAATTCTACATCTTCTGTACATGATACAAAAAGTGCTAATAGAATTATTGATATTTTGTAAAGTATATTTTTCATAATATATATAATTTTAATTACTAGCTGCTCTTAAACGAATGGTTCCTGTTGCAGATTTTATTGTTGGATTATCGGCATCATAAAAATAATACTGCAACTCCACTAAATTTCCTGAATTATACAAACTAGGAAAACTAGCTGCGGGTATTATGGATGCTTGATAATATAATCCACTAAAAGTAGTTGGCATTTCAATAGCTAATAATGGATCTACTGTTGGTTCAATACGTACACTTATATTTTGTGCACCTGTTATTGCAGGGTTACTTAAACCAGTAAAGTTTTTATTAAAGCGAAGTGTTACAACATCTTTAGTTGTTGCCTGAGATGGAAATGTTCTCACCTCATCTGGAATAAACTTAAAAGGTGAAAACGGTATGGTTAAATCACCTGTTTGAAATGTAGGTGCTTGATCTCTTAGCAAATACCCAATGGATGTTATAGACCCTGGCGCCGCCTCTGCTCCATATAATTCGGCTAATGTTTTATAGGTATTGTTCCCATCTACAATAGGAAATATAAGTTTATACTCTGTATCGCTCACTTTCGTTAATCTAGCCGCTGGTTTTATATTGGTCCAAGAACCATTGGTTTTGGCATCTCCAGCACTGGAAAAACTCCAGATATATAAATCTTTGCCCTCTAATGAATTTCCTTGATTATCCTTTGCGCCTACCACATTAAAAAATATTTCAATGTTTTCATCAATTACCGTATAACTTGCAGGGTTGCCTGTAACTACAGGGTTTTGAGCTTGAACGGTTAATATGGATAAAAAGAAAATACTAAAAAATATATTTTTCATAATTCAGTTTTTATTGTTTAGCTAATATGTATTCGTATCTGGTAACAGGGTTGTTATCGGAATCAAACCTTTCGTAATTCAAAGATAATTTAGGCGCATCCCCAACAATTCCAGCGAATGTTCTAATGTAAAAAATGATATTTTCACCATCAATTTGAGTTTCTATACCAGATGAAGCATTAATTCCCAATTCTTTGTTTACTAGGTTAATCGCATCACTGGTTACCCAAGACCAAGATCCTGTACCTTCAGATACAACATAAGCCATTGGAGAATTTCCAATACTTGTTGTTAAAGCACCATTATCTATTTGCAAAGTGAAATCTGAAAATGGCATGCCAGCAATAGCATTGGTAATATTTATCTTAGTCGCAAAGTCTGGAAAACTTTTCTTTTCGGCGTCTAAATCTACTTGAGTAGCGCTTTCTATGATCCAAGTTCCCATTATTTGCTCACTTCTATTTATAGTATCACCAAACTTGCCTTCATTATCTGGACTACATTGGGTGAACATGACTAACAAGCTTATTAAAAAGCTGTATTTAATTAATTTCATAGTATTATTTTTTTAGTTACAACCACCTGTTGGGTTTTGAATAAATCCTGTAAACACTTCAGTTGCTGGAAATTGAAATACAATTCCATTGCAATTCCAGGGTGCGTTTCTTATAGTAAGCGATGTTTCGTTTACTCCAATTCTTTTTAAGTCGTTAATTCTGTTTCCCTCTCCAAGTAATTCGATGCGCCTTTGCTCTCTTACTAATGTAATCATTTGTGGCTTAGTAAGTCCACTAATTGTTGACAATCCAGCTCTGTCTAAAATTAAATTAATATCAGTTTCTGCTTGAGAAAGACTGTTAGTTTCAGCAGCAGCCTCGGCTCTAATCAAAAGTAATTCTGTATAATGTGCCAACGGTACGTGGAAAATTCCTTTATTAAATTTCTTTAAGAAATATTCCCCATCAGTTTCCTCAAGCAAGGTTTTTCTTTTATCTGTTGAGGGAATCGAATTATACAAATCTTGCATCATTCTAATAGTGGTATTAGAGATTGCCAAATCTGTACGATATCTTGAAAAAGTACCTCCTTTGCTATTGGCATTAGATTCTGAAACGATTCCGAAAATTGTTTCCACATTTGGCGATTCGGTATTGTTATCATCAACCAAGTTTCCTGCAAATCTTTCGGTACCTGTATCTCCTCCTTGGTATAAGTTAACATCAAAAACAGCCGACGTGTTTGTTAATGCACTATTCGCATAATTAAAAGCTTGTTCATAATTTGATTCAGCCGTGTCAATATCAGGTCCAAACCCTGCTTGAAAAAACACTTTAGCTAAATATGCTTGTGCCGCTGCCTTATTAGCATAATACTGATTTTTGGAATTAGTCATATTCAATAAGCTTTCTGCTTCCTTTAAATCACTAATTAGGTTCGCATAATTCTGAGCTACAGTGCCTCTGTTTTGCCCTAAAGCATTATCGACTGAAGTAATATACTGAATCCCCAGATGTGAATTGTCTGTGCTATAACCAGGTGAGTGTGACATGAATCTTGAAATTTCAAAAAGTGCCATACCTCTTAAAAGATGCGCTTCGCCTTTTATTTCTTGCACTCTTTCATCTGTAGCAGATAAGCCCAAAACTTCGAGGTTATTTTCGATATGACCCAATACAACATTGGCATCTAGGACAATTCTATAAAACCCTCGGTACATATTATCTCTAATCGTGTTATTAAAAAACGAGGTGCTTCTATTATAAATTTCGGTTTCATCGGAGTTAATTCCAATTGGTCCATCAATGTTGTCCCCATTAATTTCGGCATAAAGTTGAGCGTTTCCGCCTAAAGGCCAGCCTAAATTATTATATCCTGCGTTTAATAGTGATTCTAAATCGGCCAAATTTGTTGGGCCAACTATATCTACATTTTCAGGGAGTTCTTCTAAATCACAAGAAACAAATAATGAGATAGAGAAAAACAACCCTAGTATTAATTTTAAATTCATTTTCATTGTTTCCATTTTAAAAAGTTGCATTAATGTTAAATGTGAATGATTTCGCCTGTGGAATACTTAAGTACGACACATTCGGTGATAAGTTTCTATCTCTTTGAAATTGGAAATCTCTAGCAATTTCAGGGTCACCACCAGGGAATTTGGTCCAAGTGAATAAATTCGACCCAGTTAAAGATAATTTTAACGAGCTTATGCCTGTGCCTCTTAAAAATTCTGCTGGTAATGTATAATTAAGTGTTACATTCCTTAATCTCAAATAAGAAGCATCATATAAAAAACCTGTATGGTTATACTGCCATACACCTGAAAGTTCTTTTACTTCGGTATGATCGTAAAAAAGCCTAGGTTGTTCTGTGATATCACCTGGATTTCTCCATCTATCATATATATCAGTTCTCACGTTTGATGAATTATTTCCATCAATAAAAGTTCCAAGTGCTCTTTTTGCATAACTGTCGTAAATATTACCTCCGATAGTGAATACAAAATCAGTATCCAATCCCCAGTTTCTATACTTGAATTTATTACCAAATCCGCCAGTTGCATCTGGTATAACAGAGCCTGCTGAAACTCTATTGGCTAAATCAAAAGTTTTTGTTTCATTGCCTTCTTTATCCAAGAAAATTGGCAAACCATCTGTAGGATCAACTCTTGCAAACCGAACTAAATAATTGGTTCCAATTGGTTGCCCTTCAATAACACGTGTATCATTGAACCCGCCTTCTAATAAATCTGGGCTTACACCTCCTAAGCTAATCAATTTATTTGCATTATGTGCTATATTAAAAGTAGTTGTCCATGAAAAATTATCGCTAACAATATTTTTAGAGGTGAAATTAAATTCAATACCCTTGTTTTCAATTTCAGCAGCATTTATCCATAAACTTTCACCAAATCCTGAAGATGGAATTTGAAATAAATCCAATAATACATCTTTTGATTTTTTGTAATATCCAGATAGTTCAGTTTCTACACGGTTATTAAAAAGGTTTAATTCAATTCCAAAATCTACCGTTTGAGCAGTTTCCCATTTTAAATCTGGATTGTCCAATCTAATTATAGATTTATAAGGATTTCCTAAATAATCAGTTCCAGAGTTTGGAATACTATAAGCACCAAACCTTGAATCGTTTCCTATTTCCGAGTTACCAGTTATACCATAAGATGTTTTAATTTTTAATAGACTTATAGTATTGCTATTCTTTATAAAGCCATGCTTAGAAAAGTTATATGCAGCAGAGACTGTTGGGAAAAATCCATATCTGTTATTTTCTCCAAAACGAGATGAACCATCAACTCTCGCAAGCGCCATTAAATCAAGCGCATCATTAAATGAATAATTAACACGTCCAAAATAAGAAGCAAAAGAATAGGCTGTTTTACCTGTACTTTCTCGAGTATAATCAGGTGCGTTCGATTCATAAAGTGGCACAGGGCTATTTGTATAACCTTGTGGGTCTCCAAAACGATATAACAATCTTTCACTTCTTTGATATTCTGTTCCAAGTAAAAAGTTAAAAGAGTTTTTGTCGTCAACATCCCATAAATATGATGCTGTAAAGTTTGTATTGTAATTAATTACAAAAAATGGATTTGCAGATGCAAATGTATTCTGTTCTTCTTCAGGCGTTCCACTAATCCTACCTACTTCTAAAGATTGCCAGTAAAAATCTCTAAAATCCATATAGTCTAAAGACCCAGTTGCTCTTAGGTATAGGTTTTCTATAGGCTGGTAATCTATAGCAATAGAATTTATTGATCTCATTTCTTCTGATCTTCGATCTCTATATAGTAGTTCTTCTAATGGATTACCAAACGAATTGTCAACATCCCCATTCGCTAGATAAGGCGAGTAAAATGGCAAAGTAAAACTTTGGGCATTTCTCCAAGTATCGTTAATATTAACCTTATCATAAATACCTCTTGTTAACGATAAGTTAAGACCTATTTTAAGGTTTTTAAGTAACTGGTAATCTAAATTAAATCTTCCACTTAATCGCGTATATTCATCATTTTTAATGAAAGACTCCGTATCATCATACGACAAGTTAAAATAAGTTTTTAATTTTTCAGTTCCATAATTTACAGAAAAACTATGTCTGTTGGATATACCTGTTTTAGTCACTAAATCTATCCAGTCAGTATTAGTATTTAGTGCATCTTCCCATGAAATATTTCGAGGCAATAGGGCTAGACCAACATTGCCGTCATTTTCCCATGCTTCTTGATACACTTGCAATAATTGCTTGTTATCTAATATTTTAGGTGTATATGTTGGTTCTGAAGTTGTAACACTTCCAGTATATGAGAATTTTAATCCCTCTTTACCTCGTTTGGTTTTAATCAATATAACACCATTCGCACCACGAGACCCATAAATCCCAGCTGCTGCAGCATCTTTTAGAACCTCTATACTCTCAATGTCATTTTGGTTTAAAGAAGCCAACGGGTTATTGTTTTGTCCGTTAGAATCTCCTTGCAAAAAATAATCTTGTGTAATAGGTATTCCATCAATAACATATAGCGGATCGCCACCTGCCGAGATAGAAGAAATACCTCTTATTCTAACAACATTAGAAGAACCTGCTAATCCAGATCCTTGAATTACTTGTACTCCAGCTGCTTTTCCTTGCAGTGCCGCATCAATAGAAGATACCGGATTGTCTTTTAATTCTTCACCATTTACACGCACAGCACTTCCAAGAATTTTACTTTTCTTCTGAACACCATAACCAATAATAACAATCTCATCTAATTGAGCAGCATCTTCAGTTAATTGGACTTCTAGTTTTGATTGTCCTGTATAAGTAATCTCTTGAGATTGATATCCTACATAGGAAAATACAATAACGTCTCCGTTATTTACATCAATACGGTAATTCCCGTCAAAGTCTGTTGCGGTACCAGTACTGGTGCCTTTTATAACAACATTAACTCCGGGGAGTGGAATTGAAGTAGATTGTTCTGTTACCGTTCCTGTTAATGACGTTTGTCCGAATATGTAGACGGGTGCCAAAAGCAGAAAAAACAGTAAACTATTAATAATTGTTTTCATACAAATTAGTTTAAAGAATTAGTCATTTTTAGTTCAGTTATATTTTCACTTCTCATTTCAAAACTATATAAAGTAATTGTAAACAAACCATTAAGGATTACGAAATATTTTACGAAAACGTTTTCGTGTTGACAACTTTTTAGTTTTTAGGCTAAATTATGAGAAAGTCGCAATAAAAAACTGTTCTAAATAATCTTCTATCTTTACAGAAACAAGAGAATTATTGCTATTTTAGGGTGCATTTATAGATTATGATACATCCATAACTAAAACTTTGATACCCAAGGACAATGATTATATGGATGTACCATGTGTCCGATAAAAAAAAGTAGATATAAACAAATGAAATGAGTTGTAAAAATTCTTAATATTTTTGGAGATGTTTAATAGCGAATTACACCCGCCTGTCGGCAGACAGGTCTGACTTATAAAGAACGATAAGATTTAAAAAGATGAAAAGAAAGATTACATTAAAGCAAATTGCGAAGGAACTAGATGTCTCGGTTTCAACGGTTTCTAAGGCACTTAGCAACAGCAAGGAAATTAGTGAAGATACCACACAAAAAATTCAAGCATTTGCTAAACTCTATAATTACAAGCCCAATAATATTGCGCTTAGTTTAAAGAATAGAAAGACTAAAACCATAGGTATTTTAATACCAGAAATTGTACATCATTTTTTTTCAACGGTTATTCGCGGTATAGAAAGAGTTGCAAATAGAAGAGGTTACAATGTTATTGTGGGACTCTCAAATGAATCCTTCACCAAAGAGGTTATAAACATGGAAATGCTTGCAAATGGGAGTATTGATGGGTTTATTTTATCTATTTCCAAAGAGACTTTACTCAAGCAAGATTATCACCATTTTAACGCCACAATAAATCAAGGCATGCCTATCGTGATGTTTGACAGGGTTGTAAATGAGGTTGATTGCGATAAGGTAATTGTTGATGATTTTAATGGTGCTGTAAAAGCAGTAAAGAAACTTATTGAAAATGGCTGTAAAAATATTGCTTTAATTACCACGTTAGACTATGTAAGTGTAGGTAGGTTAAGAACCCAGGGATACTTAGAAGCTTTACAAAATAGTGGAATTGTCGCTGATTCTAATTTAATATTAAAAATTGATGATAGTTTAGATGTTGAAAATCATTTGGAGGTTTTAGAGACAGAAATAGCTCAGTTTTTTAAGTCAAACCAAAATATTGATGCTGTATTTGCTGTAAACGAACTTTATGCGGTCTCAGCTATGAAAGTTGCTAGGATGCTCGGATTAAAGATTCCAGATGATATGCAAGTTATTGGATTTACAGATGGTGTACTCTCAAAACATGCAACACCAAGTTTAACAACAGTAAGTCAGCATGGTCAAAAAATGGGCGAACAATCTGCGAATTTATTGATTGACAGATTGGAAGCTGAAGACGCTGAACCCGAGCAATACTTCACAAATAACGACCAAAAACATGACTTCATAAAGGTGGTAATTGAGACCGAAATTATTGAAAGAGAATCCACTAAATAGTTTCGTGGAAAAATCTCGATAAAAATTTTTATTAGGAAAAACAATATTCTTTTATATCTTTGATTCGAAATCAAAACTTATATTTTCACTTCTCACAATAAGTTTTGATAAGTAATACCGCTTATCAAATAGTATTAATTAATATACTATTTAATGGAAAAGCGCAGATTAAGTTTCTGGCAAATTTGGAACATGAGTTTCGGATTTCTGGGGATTCAAATGGGGTTTGCACTCCAAAATGCCAACGCAAGTAGAATACTTCAAATTTTTGGAGCCGATGTTCACGAACTATCATGGTTTTGGATCATTGCGCCTTTAATGGGTTTAATTGTTCAGCCAATTATTGGACATTATAGCGATAAAACTTGGGGAAGATTTGGCAGACGAAAACCATATTTTTTAGTAGGAGCTATTTTAGCGTCTATTGGTTTAGTTTTAATGCCACAAGCAGATATTTTTATAGCTTTTTTACCAGCACTTTGGGTTGGTGCTGGCATGCTTATGATAATGGATGCCTCTTTCAATATTGCTATGGAACCTTTCCGTGCATTAGTTGGCGATAATTTAAGAACCGACCAACGTACATCAGGTTTTAGTGTACAAACAGCACTCATTGGTTTTGGGGCAGTAATCGGTTCATGGTTACCTTACGCATTAACTAATTGGTTTGGAATATCTAACGAAACTGCTGGCGGTACTGTGCCGTTTAATTTGATATTATCTTTCATTATTGGAGCTATTATATTAATCGTTTCAATTTTAGTTACCGTTTTAACTACTAAGGAATATTCACCTGAGGAACTAGCAAGTTTTGAAGATGGCTATGTACATGCTGATACCATAGTTAAAGAAGGTGAAGAAGAAAAATCTAGCTTGTTGGATATTTTTGAAGACTTCAAAAAAATGCCAACAACCATGCGTCAATTAAGTTGGGTGCAATTCTTTTCATGGTTTGGGCTTTTTGGTATGTGGGTGTTTGCCACACCAGCAATTGCACAACATATTTATGGGTTGCCACATACGGATAGTAGCAGTTCTGCCTATCAAGATGCTGGAGATTGGATAGGAATTCTTTTTGGTGTTTACAACCTAATCTCTGCGTTTTATGCCTTTGCGCTGCCTTACATTGCGAAGAAAATTGGACGTAAAAAAACACATTCCATTTCACTTATTATTGGTGGTTTAGGTTTATTGTCTATCTACATTATGCCAGATAAAAACTGGCTTATTGTTTCTATGATAGGTGTGGGAATAGCTTGGGCAAGTATTTTAGCAATGCCTTATGCGATTCTAGCGGGTTCTATCTCCCCTAAAAAAATGGGAGTTTATATGGGGATATTTAACTTTTTTATAGTAATTCCTCAAATAATCAATGCCTTAATTGGCGGGCCACTTGTAAAATATGCGTATGGTAATCAAGCCATATTTGCTTTAATGATGAGTGGTGTTAGTTTTTTAATTGCAGCGTCTTTAGTATATAAAGTTAAAGATGTTGACGATGTAATTCAATAATAAAAATCCCCTCTCCTTTGGAGAGGGTTAGGGAGAGGAATGAACAAAATAGGAGTCATATTCGATTTAGACGGCGTTATTGTAGATACCGCTAAATATCATTTTTTAGCTTGGAAAGACCTTGCAGATGATTTAGGTTTTGAGTTTACCGAAACGCATAACGAACTTTTGAAAGGTGTTAGTCGTGTCAGGTCCTTAGAGATTCTTTTAGATATCGGGAAAGTGGAACTTTCAGATGAAATTAAACAAGAATATCTTATCAGTAAGAATACCCATTACCTTGAGTATATCAACAAAATGGGATCTGAAGAAATTCTGCCAGGAGTAATCGAGCTTTTAGATACTTTGGACAATTTAGGTATTAAATATGTATTAGGTTCTGCAAGTAAAAATGCACCCTTAATTTTGAAGCAAGTTAACTTGATTAAAAGATTTGCTGGTATTGTTGATGGAAACAGTGTTTCTAAAGCTAAGCCAGATCCAGAGGTCTTTTTAATTGGAGCAAAAAAATTGAATTTACAACCAGAACATTGTGTTGTTTTTGAAGATGCGATTGCAGGTGTAGAGGCTGCAAATAAAGCAAATATGATATCAATCGGAATTGGAGATGAACAAACACTTCATGAAGCCGATTTTAATTTTAACAATTTAACTGAAATTAGTTCAAGTTTTATCAAGGAATTAATGAATAGAAAAGAGAAAAAAGAACAAAGAATATAGAGAAGAGAAAAAAGAAAAGAGAACATAGAAGCAAATCTCAAGTTTATTCTTGATTGATAATTTCTAGAGTTTATCTGATTAAAATAAAAAATAATAATCGAGAAATAGAGTCATTAGTTAGTGAGGTCTAACAGCGAAGCGGTCTAATGTCTATTCTCTATCATCTTAATAATAATGAATCAAGATTATATAAAACCAGATAATTGGTCCATCATAGAAGAAGGTTTTGATGCAAGTCGAGTAAAATCTTCAGAGAGTTTATTTAGCATTGGTAACGGTGCTATGGGGCAACGTGCTAATTTTGAAGAACACTATTCAGGTGAAACCTTTCAAGGAAGCTATATTGCTGGGGTTTACTACCCTGATAAAACACGTGTAGGTTGGTGGAAAAATGGCTATCCAGAATATTTTGCAAAGGTATTAAATGCGCCAAATTGGATTGGGATTAACGTAATAGTTGATGGTGCCCCATTGGATTTAAACACCTGTAAATCTGTTGAAGGTTTCAAGCGCGAACTTAATATGAAAGAAGGCTGGTTGTCAAGAAATTTTAAAGCAACCTTACCAAATGATATTCAGGTTGAGGTATCTGTGAAACGGTTTTTAAGCTTAGATTTAGATGCAGTTGGTGCTATTAAATATGAAATAAAACCAGTAAATAAAGACGCTGAAATTATATTTCAACCGTATTTAGATTCTGGTATTACAAATGAAGATACCAATTGGGATGATAAGTTTTGGGATACAACTGATGTAAGTCATGTAAATAACCAAGCTTTTATAGAAGCTAAAACGATGAAAACCGATTTCCATACCTGTACATTCATGGAATCAAAAGTTTACATTGCTGATAAGCCCATTTTGGTTGAACATAATATAAAAGCCGATTCAAATCAGGTGTCTTTTAGTTATGCTTACCCAGTAAAAAAAGGAGATACGTACAGTATTCAAAAGCTTGGCGGTTATACCGTAGATAGAAATCACGACAAATCGAAATTAGTTAAAGTGGCAAAAGAAGTTCTAAAAATTGCCACTAAAAAAGGTTTCAACCAATTACTTGAAGAACAAAAACAAGCTTGGGCAACGATTTGGGAAATGGCTGATATTACTATTGAAGGTGATATAAAAGCGCAACAAGGTATTCGATTTAATATTTTCCAATTAAACCAAACCTATTTAGGTAAAGATTCAACATTAAATATAGGGCCTAAAGGTTTTACAGGTGAAAAATATGGAGGAAGTACCTATTGGGATACAGAAGCATATTGCATCCCTTTTTATATGGCGACTAAAGACCAAAAGGTAGCTAGAGCATTATTGGAATACCGTTATAATCATTTGCAAAAAGCCATTGAAAATGCTGAGAAATTAGGTTTTACTAATGGAGCAGCTTTATATCCAATGGTCACAATGAATGGTGAAGAATGTCATAATGAATGGGAAATTACTTTTGAGGAAATTCATAGAAATGGAGCCATAGCATTCGCTATTTATAACTATTATCGCTATACAGGAGATTACAGTTATATACCAGAAAAAGGATTAGAAGTTTTAATTGGAATTGCTCGTTTTTGGCAACAACGCGCCACATTTTCAACGGATAGAAATCAGTATGTTATTCTTGGTGTAACAGGACCAAATGAATATGAAAATAACGTCAATAATAATTGGTACACTAACTATTTAGCAAAATGGTGTATTGATTATACGCTTGAGCAAATTGAAAAAATTGAAATAGAATATGCTTCAGACTTTTCAAGAATTGCAAAAAAAGTAAAATTATCTAAGAAAGAATTAGGAATATGGAAAGCGGTTGCAGATAATATGTATCTCCCTTACTCTGAAAAACATCAAGTGTATTTACAACAAGATGGGTTTTTAGATAAAGAATTGATTTCAGTTGAAGACTTACCAAAAACACAAAGACCTATAAATCAAAAATGGAGTTGGGACAGAATCTTACGTTCACCATACATAAAACAAGCCGATGTTTTACAAGGTTTCTACTTTTTTGAGGACCAATTTTCTGATGAAGCCTTAGAGCGTCATTTTGATTTTTATGAGCCATTTACTGTTCATGAAAGTTCATTATCACCTTGTGTTCACAGTATTCAAGCCACGAAATTAGATAGAATGGAGCAAGCTTATACCTTCTATTTGCGTACCTCAAGATTAGATTTGGATGACTACAATCACGAAGTACACGAAGGTTTGCATATTACTTCCATGGCAGGAACTTGGATGAGCATTGTTGAAGGTTTTGGCGGTATGAGAATTAAAGATAATAAATTATCATTCACACCAAAAATTCCAAAACAATGGAAAGCCTATTCGTTTAAAGTGAACTTTAGAAACCATGTTATAAAGGTTAATGTTACTCAAGAGCAGACACATTTTGAAATACTTAGTGGTAGTAATCTTGAAATTCTTGTGAATAACAAACCGTTATCGCTAAAAAATAAAGTATTAAGAGCGGTAAGCTAATGACGTTTTTGTAACCATTATAATGCTAAAATCAAAACCATGAAATTTCTATATATATTAAGTTTTACTGTATTATTATCATTTTTGAATCTTGCTAATTCACAAGAGCTAAATTCACCTAATAGTGAATTAACTATGACATTTTCTTTGGAGAATGATGGCACTCCAACTTATGAATTATCTTATAAAAATAAAGAAGTTATAAAGCCAAGTCATCTAGGTTTAGAGTTAAAAGATGATGAAAAATCATTGTTAAATGACTTTAATATTATTAAAACGGAGAATTCAACTTTTGATGATACTTGGACACCAGTTTGGGGCGAGGAAAAAGAAATTAGAAATCATTATAATGAATTAGCGGTAAGCTTAAAACAAAACGAAACCAATCGAATTGTCGTTATCCGTTTTAGATTATTCAACGAAGGATTAGGTTTTCGTTATGAATTTCCACAGCAAGAAAATCTGGTTTATTTCGTAATCAAAGAAGAGAAGTCACAATTTGCTATGACAGGAGACCATACTGCATTTTGGATTCCAGGAGATTATGATACGCAGGAATACGATTATACCGAATCAAAACTTTCAGAAATAAGCTCAAAATTTAATGAGGCTGTTACAAGTAATGCGTCACAACAGCAATTTTCTAAAACAGGTGTACAAACTGCTTTAATGATGAAAACTGCTGAAGGTTTATACATCAATCTTCATGAAGCCGCATTAATTAATTACGCCTGTATGCACCTTAATTTAGATGATGAAAACATGGTTTTTGAATCGTGGTTAACGCCAGATGTAAATGGTGATAAAGGATATATGCAAGCACCATTTAATACACCGTGGCGAACCATTATGGTAAGTGATGATGCACGAGATATATTGACTTCAAAAATAACATTAAACCTGAACGACCCTTGTAAAATAGAAGACACATCTTGGATAAAGCCAGTAAAATATATTGGTGTTTGGTGGGAAATGATTACAGGAAAAAGCTCTTGGGCTTATACTGATGAATTAGCTGCAATTCAATTAGGCATAACAGATTATTCAAAAGTTAAACCTAATAAAACCCATGCGGCAAACAATACGAAAGTAAAACGCTATATTGATTTTGCTTCAGAGCACGATTTTGATGGTGTTTTAGTCGAAGGTTGGAACGAAGGTTGGGAAGATTGGTTTGGAAAATCTAAAGACTATGTGTTCGATTTTGTAACGCCATATCCAGATTTTGATGTTGAAGACATTCATAAGTATGCAAAATCAAAAGGTGTTAAAATGATTATGCATCACGAAACTTCTGGATCGACAAGAAATTATGAACGCCACATGGATAAGGCCTATCAATTCATGAAGGATCATGGTTATGACGCTGTGAAAAGCGGTTATGTTGGCAATATTTTACCAAGAGGCGAACACCATTATAGTCAGTGGATTGTAAATCATTATCAATATGCTATTGAAAAAGCAGCAGATTATAAGGTTATGGTCAATGCCCATGAGGCGGTTAGACCAACTGGGATTTGTAGAACCTATCCCAATTTAATTGGAAATGAATCTGCAAGAGGTACCGAGTTTCAAGCGTTTGGTGGTTCAAAATCAAATCATGTTACCGTATTGCCTTTTACAAGACTCATTGGTGGACCAATGGATTATACGCCAGGGATTTTTGAAATGGATATCAGTAAACTCAATCCTAATAATAATTCTCATGTAAATAGTACCATTGCCAATCAATTAGCATTGTATGTGACGATGTATAGTCCGTTGCAAATGGCAGCAGATTTACCAGAACATTATGAGCAATTTATGGACGCCTTTCAATTTATAAAAGATGTAGCTATTGATTGGGATGAAAGCCTATATTTAGAGGCAGAACCTGGATATTACATCACGGTAGCTCGTAAAGAAAAAGGAAGCAATAATTGGTTTATAGGTAACGTAAATGGCAATAATTCTAGAACTTCAAACATTAAATTAAATTTCCTTGAAAAAGGAAAAAAATATCGCGCTACTATTTATGCCGATGCTAAGGATGCACATTATAAAACAAATCCTCAAGCTTATACTATTAAGACGAAGAAGGTAACGAGTAAATCAAAATTATCTCAGGTATCTGTCCCTGGAGGTGGTTATGCTATTAGTATTATGGAGGTTAAATAAATCAATATTATGAGAGATTATTTTCAAAAACAAAAAATTGACAAACATTATATTTTCATTGGGTTGCTATGTGTATTTGCTTTAAATTTATCTTGCAAAAAAAATAGTAATATGACTGCAGATGAAGTTGGTGAAAAATATTCAATAGTTGAAAAACAGGATATTAAACGTATTGAGCCTCTAAATTGGTGGGTGGGTTTTAAAAACCCAAAACTTCAGCTTTTAGTGCAGCATCCTAATATTTCAGAAAGCACTCCTGAGATGTCGCATCAAGGTGTTTCCATTGAAAAGGTGCATAAAGCGGATAGTCCAAATTACTTGTTCATAGATTTAATTATTTCAGAAGTCACCAAGGCAGGAAAGTTCAATATCATTTTTAAAGAAGAAAATAAAGATGATTTGGTGCAGACTTATGAACTTAAATCAAGAGAAAAAACCTCAGAAGAATATATTGGTTTTGATAGTAGCGATGCTATTTATTTGATTACGCCAGATAGATTCGCCAATGGAAATCCTGAGAATGACATTGTTGAAACCCTTAACGAGAAAACCATCGATAGGAATGATGACTATGCGCGTCATGGTGGCGATATACAAGGTATCACAAATCATTTAGATTATATTGAAGATTTAGGGTTTACTGCTGTTTGGCCGAGTCCGTTGCTGACTAACGATATGCCAAAAGGATCCTATCATGGTTATGCTATGACAGATTTTTATGAAATAGATCCTCGCTTTGGAACTTTAGAAGAATACAAAACGTTGTCTACTAAAATGTCTGAAAAGGGAATGAAGTTAATCATGGATCAAGTGGCTAATCATTCTGGTGTAGAGCATTGGTGGATGAAAGATTTACCATTTAAAGATTGGATAAACCATCAAGAGAATTATGAGAACAATATTGATTCTTGGGATGGTAGCAAAAGTATAATTACTAATCACCGTCGTACTACCAATCAAGATCTGTACGCCGCTGAGATTGATAAAAAAAGTTTGAGCGAAGGCTGGTTTGTTTCGTCGATGCCAGATTTAAATCAACGCAACCCTTTTATGGCTCAATACACCATTCAAAATAGTATTTGGTGGATTGAAACGGCGAATTTGGGTGGCATACGTCAAGATACATACCCTTATCCTGATAAAAATTTTATGAGTCGTTGGGCAGGTGAAATTATGAATGAATATCCAAATTTTAGTATTGTTGGCGAAGAATGGACTAACAACCCGTTGTTGATTGCATATTGGCAACAAGGAAATCCTAATAAAGACGGGTATAAATCAAATTTAAAATCGCCAATGGATTTTGCTATGCAAGAGCACATCGTCAATGGTTTAAATGAAGAAGAATCTTGGGGGGCTGGTTTAATTGATATTTACAGAGGACTAGCAAACGACTTTACCTATGTAAAACCAAAAGACATTATGATTTTCCCTGATAATCATGATATGAGTCGCATTTTTACGCAACTTGATGGTGACATCGCAAACACCAAAATGGCACTGAGTTATATTTCAGTGGTACCTCGCATTCCGCAAATATATTACGGTACAGAAATTTTAATGAATGACTTTGATAAGCCTGGGGATCACGGATTAATCCGTACTGATTTCCCTGGAGGTTGGGAAGGAGATGCCATTAATGCTTTTACTGGAGAAGGTTTGAATGATGAGCAAAAGGATATGCAATCCTTTGTAAAAAAACTTTTGAATTACAGGAAAAGTAGTAAAGCTATTCATGAAGGTAAAACCATTCATTTTGCACCAGAAAATGGAATTTATATGTTGTTCAGAATTTATAAGGACGAAATTCTAGTACACATTATAAATAAGAATCAAGACAAAGTTCAATTGGATTTAAAGCGATTTGAAGAAATTGGTTTAAAGGGAAAAGCAGTTAAAAACATAATTACAGACCATCAATTTTTCTGGGGAGATAATATGACTCTAGAAGAGAAGGGAAGTGTCATGTTAACTACTAAACTGAACTAAAAAATAAATCCTTATCGACCTGCGAGGTTTTAAAAACCTTGTAGGTCTTTTTTAAGTCGTAACTCAAACCTTTTTAAACGAAAAAACATCTTTCTGAAAGGAAAATCTTAAAGACTTCTACAAAATAAAAATAATGAATAAGCATCATCTTATCATATGTAGTCTAGTTATTCTGTGGTCTTGCAAAAACAATAAGCAACAGGGTGCTGATGCGATTTTGGATAATGAGTCTGTAACTTTCGTAATAACCAATTTTCCAGAAGCTCATGATTTTGACGAAGATATTTATATTTCAGGAGATTTTGAAGGTTGGTCTGGTGGTAGCGAGCAATTCAAATTAAAAAAGAAGAATCAGGAGTATATGATTACAATTCCTAAATACCGAGAAAATATAAGTTTCAAGTTTACTAAAGGTAAATGGGGTAGTGAGGAATGTGAAAAAGATGGCAATCCTATCGAGAACAGAACCTATTCATTTTCTAAATTGAAGGATACAGTTAAAATCAGTATTTTAAATTGGATTAATAAAAGGCAACAAAATAAACCATCAACAGCAGCAGAAAATGTTCGAGTATTTGCAGAGCGTTTTGAAATTCCGCAGTTAAATCGCAAGCGTCGTATCAGCGTTTATTTACCACCAAATTATAACGCATCAAATGAAAATTATCCAGTTTTATACATACAAGACGGTCAGAATGTGTTTGATGTTTCCACATCCTACAGTGGCGAATGGGAAGTTGATGAAACTTTAAACACATTATATGAAGAGTCAGGTTTCGGACTTATAGTTGTAGCTATAGACCATGGCGGAGAAAAACGTTTAAACGAGTATTCAGCTTGGGATACTGAGAAGTATGGAAAAGGAGATGGGAAATTATATTTAGACTTTTTAATAAATACTTTAAAACCTGAAATAGATAAAGCATTCAGAACAAAACCAGACAGCCAAAATACCGTTGTAATGGGATCGTCTTTAGGTGGTTTATTTGCCCATTATGCAGCTATTAAACGGTCTGATATATTTGGGAAAGCTGGTGTGTTTTCACCTTCATTTTGGTATGCAAAAGATAGTTTTGAATTTACCGAGAAAGCAACAAACTTAGATCACAGTAAGATTTATTATTTAGTTGGTGCAAAAGAAGGAGATGCTATGGTAAAATCTATCGGACAGATGGTGTTATTATTGAAAGACAAAGATTTTACTGAAGATGAGGTTTTTGAAAAAGTTGTTCCCAATGGAACCCATGGTGAATCTTTTTGGAAATCAGAATTTAAGGAAGCTATTAAATGGTTATTTAAAATAAATAATGATAAAGAATGAAATCATTACAATACATATTTATAGGATTAATGATGTTTGGACAAAGCTGTAATCAGAAAAAAAAAGTAGTAAAAGTAACTACTAATGAGGAAATGGTTATAAAAAAAAAGGAGGTTGTTTATCAGGTTTTTACCCGTTTGTTTGGTAACACCAATACTACTAATAAACCTTGGGGAACTATCGAGGAAAATGGTGTTGGTAAATTCAATGGTTTTACCGCAAAAGCTTTAAAAGAAATTAAAGATTTAGGCGTAACTCATATATGGTTTACCGGAGTGCCTCATCATGGCGTTATAAGAGATTATACCACGTTTGGCATTTCAAATGACGACCCCGATGTGGTAAAGGGGCGCGCAGGTTCACCCTATGCGGTAAAAGATTATTACAATGTAAATCCCGATTTAGCGGAAAATGTTAAGCACAGATTAGAGGAATTTCAAGACCTAATAAAGCGTACACACGAAGCTGGATTAAAAGTGATTATAGATATTGTTCCTAACCATGTGGCACGAAACTATAAAAGTATTTCAAAGCCCGAAGGCATAAAAGATTTTGGTGAAGATGATGATACATCGGTCATTTACCATGTGAATAATAATTTTTATTACAATCCGAATGAAATGTTTAAAGTGCCCGTATGGAAAAATGGATATTCGCCCTTAGGAAATGAAAAACATCCACTTGAAGATGGAGAGTTTCCAGAAATGCCGGCAAAATGGACGGGGAATGGGTCAAGATTATCTCAACCAGATATGAATGATTGGTATGAAACTGTAAAAATTAATTATGGCATTTCACCTGAAGGTAAAAAAGATTTTGACGAACTTCCAGAAGGCTTTGAGAATGAAAATTATGAAAAACATTTTAACTTTTGGAAGGATAAAACCGTTCCTAATTCATGGATAAAGTTCAGAGATATAGCCCTATATTGGTTAGAAATGGGTGTTGATGGCTTTCGTTATGATATGGCAGAAATGGTGCCTGTGGAGTTTTGGAGTTTTATGAATTCATCTGTAAAAATGAAAAACGCAGATGCTTTTTTACTGGCTGAAGTTTATAATCCCGCTCTTTACAGAGATTATATCAAGAAAGGAAAAATGGATTATCTGTATGATAAAGTCCAATTGTATGATACCATAAAAAGTGTGATGCAAGGCAAAGGAAAAACAGATTATATTCCGCCAATTCTAGATGATTTAAAAGACATAGAACATCACATGCTTCATTTTTTAGAAAACCATGATGAACAACGTTTAGCTAGTCCAGAGTTTGCAGGAAATGCTGAAAAGGGGAAGTCAGCTATGGTCGTTTCTGCAACGTCCACAACAGCACCAACTATGATTTATTTCGGTCAGGAAGTAGGTGAAGACGGATCTGAAGAAACAGGATTTGGAGATCCTACAAGAACATCTATTTTTGATTATGTTGGTGTGCCAGCACATCAGCGTTGGGTGAATAACAAACAGTTTGATGGTGGGCAATTAACGAACGAAGAAAAGGATTTAAGAGACTTTTACAAAAGACTTTTAAATTTCACAATAAGCAGTAGTGCTTTGGTAGGAGATTATCAAGATATTCATTTGTATAATCGAGAACATACAGAAGGTTACAGTGCTAAAGTACTGTCTTTTGTGCGTTGGAGTGATGATGAAAAACTCATCATTGTTTCAAATTTTGATAATAAAAAGAGTTATGGATTTGAATTGAAAATACCTAAGCATGTAATCGAACCTTGGAAGTTGGCTGAAAAGACTTACGATGTTGAAGACCAATTATACAATCAATTTAATACAACTTTAATAGTTGAAAATGGTATTGGAACTATAAAAATAAAGCTAGATGCATTACAATCTTTCATCTTAAAAATTAAATAGAAATATGAAGTATTTTTTAGTCTTAATCTCGTTTTTAGTTTTTTTTAATTGTGAAGACAAAAAGGATATTCTTCAAGAAAAACCAAAAACACCTTTTGTTTGGGAAGGTGCAAATATATATTTCTTACTAACAGATCGTTTTAATAATGGCGATACTTCTAACGACATTAATTTTGATAGAAATTTAGAAACAGGAAAGCTTCGCGGTTTTGAAGGTGGAGATATTAAAGGAATTACAAAAAAGATAAAAGAGGGCTATTTTACTGATCTTGGAATCAATGCCATTTGGATGACACCTATTGTAGAGCAAATTCATGGAGGTACAGACGAGGGCACTGGTTTAAGTTATGGATTTCATGGGTATTGGGCAAGTGATTGGACAGCAGTAGATCCAAACTTTGGAACTAAAGAAGATTTGCATAAATTGGTTGAAACTGCTCATAAGCATGGTATTCGTATTTTACTTGATGCAGTCATAAATCATACAGGGCCAGTAACTGAGAAAGATTCTCTATGGCCAGAGAAATGGATACGCACCGAACCACAATGCGATTATCAATCTTATGATAAAACAATTACCTGTACGCTAGTTAAAAACCTTCCAGATATTAAAACTGAAAGTGATGAAGCTGTTGCCTTACCACCACAACTAGTTAAAAAATGGAAAACCGAAGGCAGATACGAGCAAGAAGTAGCGGAATTAGATGCGTTTTTTAAACGAACAGGGCATCCAAGAGCACCACGTTTTTATATTATGAAATGGCTTACAGATTATATCACAGAATTTGGAATTGATGGTTATCGCGTTGATACGGTTAAACATGTTGAAGAGCGTGTTTGGCAAGAGTTTAAGGTGGTATGTGATTTTACTTTCGGACAATTCAAAAAAAATAATCCAGATAAAGTGCTCGATGATAATAATTTTTATTTAGTTGGTGAGGTTTATAACTACGGAATTTCAGCTGCCAAAGCATTTGATTTTGGCGATAAAAAAGTAGATTATTTTGATAAAGCGTTTAACGGACTTATTAATTTTGAAATAAAATGGGATGCCGCTCAAATGCCAACCGAGGACATGTTCAAAAAATATTCTGATATTTTAAATTCAGAATTAAAAGGATATAGCGTGTTAAATTATTTAAGTTCTCATGATGATAGTGAACCATTTGATCCCACAAGAGAAAAACCATTTGAAACAGCTACTAAACTATTATTATGTCCTGGCGTATCTCAAGTGTATTATGGTGATGAGTCGGCACGATCGCTTGTTATAGAAGGTACTGTAGGTGATGCAACATTACGCTCCTTTATGAATTGGGACGCTGTTCAAAATACTCCCAAAACAAAAGCAGTTTTAGAACATTGGCAAAAATTAGGTCAGTTTCGGGCAAACCATCCAGCTGTTGGTGCAGGTGTTCATCAAATGATAACGGAGTCTCCTTATTTGTTCTACAGAAGTTTTTCAAAAGATGATTTCAAAGATTTAGTTGTTGTTGGTTTAGATTTACCAATTGGAGAAAAAGTGTTAGATGTTTCAAAGGTATTTGAAAATGGTGACACACTTCACGATGCATATTCTGGTATTTCGAATAAAGTAGTCGATGGAAAAATCGCTATTGATTCTAAATTTAATATGATACTGCTAGAAAAGATATAAGAAAACCTTATTTTTTAGTAACAAATTTATAGTTAGGTAGTCTAGTTACTATCGACTAACGCAATAATTCGTAATTTTGTTATACAAAAATTTTCTTAGTATGGATATTAATGATAATGTTGAAACACCAATGATTTTGAAAGTTGGTTTTAATAAACTACTTGAGCATTACGAAAACTTGGCAAAAAGTAATGATGAATTTTTATCAGCTAACGCAAAGCGTGTTTTAAAATCTGCTGAATCATATCCAGAGTTAAGAGCTGGTTTTAGTGATACTCAAGTGTTAAAAGACAGGGAAAAAGAGATTCGTTTAATCCTACAAGATTCTTTTGCTCCTATTTTATCTAGAAATGAGATTAAAACGGCTTCAGTACCCTTCCACGATTTGATTTTTAATTCATCTGAACGTTTTAAAAACATCATTGAAATTGCTGGTGGGGGATTTGAATTGAATATCAAAAATATGCCTGATGATCATCGGTATATTATTGCTTGTACCATTATCTTAAATTACTGTTACGGTTATAATCTGAATTTTAAGCGTCCGTTTTACTATGAAATCCCCGATGCTAATGGGGTTCTTAGATATTATAAAATTCTTTATAATGCTGATTTTTGCGAAATAGAGGCAACAGATAAGGCGAAAAAAATTACTCATGAGGATTACAACCAACTTTTAGATAACTTTGATAACCTTGCACTTTGGAAAGAAAAATTTCCTCCTGATAGCTATATCTTCAATGGGTTTGTGATTTCAAATATTTTTGATGTTACCGAAGATCAATCCATTTCAAATATAAAATCCAGTTTAATTGGAGAGGATAAACGTAAAGATGAAAACTTTATACAAGGGTTTCATGAAATCTTTAGATCGCTCTTGGGTATAAACGATATCAAAGTAGGGTTTTCAATTTATAACCAGGAAGAAGATGTTTTTGAACGTGTTTACGGTGTAGGAATGCATAGTTATCTTCTTGGAGATATGGAAACCAGAAAGTGCTCAGACGCTTTATGTGGTTGGTCATATAATAGGTTATTGAAAGAGAACAATTATTTTTCTGTGTCTGATGTAGATCGCGATTTTGAAAAGTCAAAAGGGAAAGCACCTCACATTGTAAACTTAAAGAAACAAGGCATTAAGAGTGCTATTTTTGCTCCTATTGCAAATGACAAAGGTTTAATGGGGATTATAGAAATTGTTTCTCCCACTCCTCAAATGCTTAATAGTATTAATGCTAATAAGTTAATAGATGTTATGCCGTTTATTGTATCGGCTGTTGAACGCTCTAAGAACGATGAAGAAAACTTAATAGAAGCCATTATTCAAAAAGAATGCACGTCTATTCATCCAAGTGTACATTGGCGTTTTGCTAAAGAAGCTAAAAATTTCATTAAAGATGAAATGGAAGGAAAAGAAGCTTCATTTAAAAAAATTGCCTTTGATAATATTTATCCGTTATATGGACAGATTGATATTAAAGGGTCTTCGGAAGCTCGAAATAAAGCAACTAAAGAAGATTTAACACTTCAACTAAAAGCGGTAAAAAGTGTTTTAAAAAAAGCTTCTGAAATTGAAGTATTACCAATATATGAGCAATTTATTTTTCAGATTAATACCTATCAAAAAGGATTAGCTGAGCATTTTCAGGTAGATAGTGAGCAACAAATTTCAAGTTTTTTCAAACTAGACATAGAGCCGCTTCTAAAACACCTTTATCAGATTGAGGGTTTAAAAGAAGACATTCAAGAATATTATGATAGTATTGATGATAAGGTAAACGTGTTGTACAAGCACCGAAAAGATTACGACGATACTATTGCTAAAATTAATGCAGAAATGGCGTCTTTGTTAGATAAAAAGCAGGTAGAAGCGCAACAGATGTATCCACACTATTTTGAGCGTTTTAAAACGGATGGTGTTGAGCACAACATGTATATAGGTGAATCCATTACAAAAGAAGCTAGTTTTAATCAAATTTACTTGTACAATTTGCGTTTATGGCAGTTACAAGTGATGTGTGAAATGGAGAATGCATATTACCAAATGCAATCTGATTTCCCTGTTTCGCTTGATGTGGCATCTATGATTTTGGTGTTTAGTCAGCCTCTATCTATAAGCTTTAGAATGGATGAAAAGCAATTTGATGTTGATGGAACCTATAATGCACGTTATGAAATTGTGAAAAAACGAGTAGATAAAGCTTTTATAAAAGGCACCAAAGAACGTGTTACTCAAAAAGGGAAAATAAGTATTGTTTATTCTCAAAAGCTAGACGAGGTAGAATATTTAAGTTATGTCAAGTTTTTACAGTCTAAACATTATTTAGATAACGATATTGAAATTGTAGAACTACAGGATTTGCAAGCCGTAACAGGGCTTAAAGCCATCAGGGTAAGTGTGCTATATCATAAAAATGAAGATGATAAAGCCTTCTATACTTATAATGATTTAATGAAAGAGATTAAAGCTTAAGCAATTCCACCAAAATATTTAAAAGCAATAGCAAAAGAAATAACACTCACGATAATTCCCACCATAAAAACGGAATAGGTAAGTCTTAATATTTTATATTTTTTATCAAGCACTAAGCCTAAAAAGTATAAATCCTTTTTCATAGATGAATACAGGTAGTCTCTATCTTGCATCATTTCACCCATAGCCCATTCAAAATCTTTCAAACTCATTTTATGAAAGTTTCCGAAGAATAATAGGTTTACTTTTTTATTAGCAACATCTTCTTTAGTGAATTTGCCACTTGTTACATTTGGTCGTGTTGCTAAAATAGATAATACAATAGATGCTACAGTAAAACCAACGAAAATAACCGTAGGCCAAATTAAATAATCATTAGAAGGATTATCTAGTTTAGACACAAGGTTAGAGAGCACTAAAGACACGATAATAGCATTAACTGATAATAAAATATTAGCCTTAGTATCGGCAATATTACTTAAGGTTATATGATTTTTAAGTGTTACTCTAAACATGGTTTCAATACCACGCTCGGGTAATTCTACCTTATTTTTTTTAAAATTTAATTCTTCCTTTTTTTGCTTTATTTTTTTATTATCGGCATTTAATTTCTTTCTTAATTTAAGTAATTCTGATAAATTTTTGCTTTTTCGCTTATCCCAACTTAAAGCAGCTTCATTGGTATGGAACTGATGTTTCTTGGATAAAAAATTAATGTTTTCATCTAGCCATTCTATTTCGGTAAATGTTCTGTCACATTTTAATTCCCATTCTTTTCGGAGTAACTCAGAAATTTCCAGATAGTTTTTACTTCCAATATGCGAGCAATCAGCATCTCTAATTATTTTTTCTAGTTGATTATTAGGAACAGCATCCATTTTAGTGGCTAATATTAAATCACAAATAACTTTGATGTCTGTTTTAGAATATTTTTCAGCTTCCAAAAAAGCTTTTGCAATAGCAACACTCTCGTTTTCATGATTTTTTTCACCTTTAGTATAGCCCGTATCATGGAACCAAGCGGCTATCAAAAGTAGGCTTTTTTGTGCTTCATCAATCTTAGAAAGTTCAGCCAAGGTTTTAGCATCTTCAACAACACGTTGTGTATGAGTAAGGTTGTGATACGTAAAAGAGGTGTCTAACTTTTCAATTAGTTGGTTAACTACAAATTTTTCAACTTCTTCAATCAACATATTTAGAATTTATAGAATGTTTATTAAGTAAAAATACTAAACTTTATCAACATTAAAATAATGTAACGATAACGTCATATTTTGTCGTAAATTTCATTAATGCTTTCAGTAATACTAAATAATTTAGAGGTTGTAAGTTTTTGAATGTAATTTCGACTTACTAAAATGTTGAAAGCATATATTAATTTAATAAAGAAAGGACAAAGCATATGCTAACTTGGAAAGAAGTCATCAACTTTTCCGTAAAAGGAAACCCAACTCCAGATAAACGAGTTGAAAAATCAGAAGCCGAATGGCAAGGGCTGTTAACTCCAGAGCAGTTTAGAATCACAAGACTTAAAGGAACAGAAAGACCACACAGTGGTGCGCTTTGTAGTATCCATGAAGCTGGAAAGTACAATTGTGTGTGTTGTGATACACCATTATTTGATTCTACTATTAAGTTTGAATCGGGAACCGGGTGGCCAAGTTTTACACAGCCCATTAAAGAAAACGCTATTAAATATGAAAGAGATTCGGCTTTAGGAATGGTACGCGTTGAGGTGTTATGTAATACTTGCGATGGGCATTTAGGGCACGTGTTTCCTGATGGTCCAGAACCTAGTGGATTGCGATATTGCATTAATTCAGAATCTATGCAATTAGAGAAAGAATAAGAAATTTTAAGTTTAATAAATCCTTCCCTTTTTTAAGGGAAGGTGGATTTAATTCTGATAAGAATTGAAGACGGAAGGGTAAAAAAATGAGAACTAACAATTTACAAATTGCCACAGTTGGTGGTGGCTGTTTTTGGTGTACAGAAGCAGTATTTCAAGAAGTAAAAGGTGTTGAAAAAGTAGTGTCGGGTTATTCTGGAGGGAATGTTCCTGGACGTCCCACGTATCGTGAGATATGTTCTGGTTTAACAGGGCATGCCGAAGTAATACAAATTACATTTGATGCTGATGTGATTTCTTACGAAGATATTCTAGTTATTTTTATGACGACGCACGATCCTACAACCTTAAATAAACAAGGTGCAGATCGAGGCACGCAATATCGTTCAGTGATTTATTATCATAACGAGTTGCAAAAGGAAATAGCTGAAATTGTTTCAAAAGAAGTTACGCCTTATTATGAAGACCCTATTGTGACTGAAATTAGTCCTTTAGCAGTTTTTTATGAAGCGGAAAAGGAACATCAAGATTACTACAGAAATAATCAGTCACAAGGCTATTGCAGTTTTGTAATTACACCAAAATTGGCAAAACTTAGAAAACTTCATGCAGATAAATTGAAGTAGAACTAATGAAAATTAAATTTAAAGAAAGGGATAATTATATGTCTAATCAATTAGAACATAAACAAGTATTTAAAGCTCCAGAATTTGATATTAATCAATGGGTTGATGCCCATGGAAGTAAAACAGAACCAATAAAACTTGCCGATTTTAAAGGAAAATTTAAAATTGTGTATTGTTTTCAAAGTTGGTGTCTAGGATGCCATAGTAAAGGGTTGCCTGATTTGAAAAAAATGGTAGAGGCTTCAAAGAGCAATGAGAATGTTGTTTTTTTAGCAGTTCAAACTGTTTTTGAAGGGCATCATGAAAACACTTATGAAAAGATGATTGAAACTCAAAAGCAATATGAATTAATGATTCCCTTTGGGCATGATGCTGGCGATGATGGTAAATCTATTTCTAATATTATGAAGAACTACCAAACAGGAGGAACACCTTGGTTTTTGTTTATTGATAAACATGACAATGTGGTATTTTCAGATTTTCATTTGAATCCAGATGCGTCAATTGAGTTGCTGAAAACTATGTAATTTTGAAAATAGATATTAAACTTTATGGCGCCGGAAGGTGCCATAAAACACAATATTATAAAAAGCATTTGGAAGATTTGAATTTGAAATATGCGTTTCTTGACGTAGAATTAAATAATGAAAATGCTAAAGAATTAAGAAGTCTCTATGAAAACGGAAAGCTTAATTTTCCAACGATTACTATTGGAGAAAAGAAGTTAAGAAACTCGTCGGATAAAGATTCGAAGAAATGGCTTAATAAATAATGGCCTAATTTATACCGACCTGCAAGGTTTCCAAAACCTTGTAGGTCTTTTAAGGAAAAAAATGAAACTAAACATAAAAGATAAATTCAACAAAAAATTACCAGCAGACCCCATTTTGGAAAATACCAGAAGACAAGTTTCTAAAGTGTGTTTTTCTTATGTAACACCAAAACAAACAGCAAACTCAGAATTATTACACGTATCTCCAGAAATGCTCAAAAACATAGGATTAACTGATGTTGATGCTAAAAGCGATGATTTTTTAAATGTCTTTACAGGCAATGAAGTACTGCAAGACGCAACCCCTTATGCGATGTGTTATGGCGGACATCAATTCGGAAATTGGGCAGGTCAATTAGGCGATGGTCGCGCTATAAATTTATTTGAAGTAGAACACAACAATAAAAATTGGGTATTACAATTAAAAGGTGCTGGAGAAACGCCATATTCAAGAACTGCCGATGGTTTAGCGGTATTGCGATCTTCTATTCGAGAGTATTTGTGTAGTGAAGCCATGTTTCATTTGGGAGTCCCAACTACTAGAGCTTTGTCTTTGGCATTATCTGGAGACCAAGTATTGCGAGATGTTATGTATGATGGCAATTCTGCTTACGAAAAAGGAGCAATTGTTTGTAGAACAGCCGAATCTTTTTTACGCTTTGGGAGTTATCAAATTTTTTCAGCAAGACAAGATGAAGAGACGCTTAAAACGTTGGTTGATTATACTATAAAACATCATTTTTCACATTTAGGAAAGCCTTCAAAAGAGATATATATTCAGTTTTTTAAAGAAGTTTCGGAGCGTACTCTAGATATGATCATCCATTGGCAACGTGTTGGTTTTGTGCATGGTGTGATGAATACCGATAATATGTCCATTTTAGGATTAACTATAGATTATGGCCCTTATGGTTGGTTAGAAGGCTACGATTATGGTTGGACACCAAACACTACGGATAGGCAACATAAACGTTACCGTTATGGAAGCCAACCCAATATTGGCTTTTGGAATTTATTACAATTGGCAAATGCGATTTATCCCTTAATTGAAGAAGCAGAACCTTTGGAAACTATATTAAATCAATATAAGACAGATATTGAAAAAGGCTCTCTTAATATGATGCGTTCCAAACTAGGATTACATACTAAAGATAAAAAAGATCAATCTCTCATTCAAGAATTGGAGGATATTTTGCATTTAACAGAAACGGATATGACGATTTTATTCAGGAATTTAAGTGATTTCAAAAAAAACGAAAAATCTAATGGGTTAACAATAATTCAGAATGCATTTTATGAACCAGATGAGGTTATTGGCAATGTAAAAAATCGTTGGGTAGCTTGGTTTAAAAATTATGCTGACAGACTGAAAAAAGAGACCTTTACAGACGAAGAAAGAAAAGCAAAAATGAATAGGGTTAACCCTAAATATGTATTACGCAATTATATGGCGCAATTAGCCATTGATGATGCAGATAAAGGAGATTATAAGTTGATAGATGAATTGTTTCAAATGCTTAAAAAACCATATGACGAACAATCAGAGTATCAAAAATGGTTTGTGAAGCGCCCAGATTGGGCTAGAGATAAAGTAGGGTGTTCCATGTTGTCCTGTAGTTCGTAATGGAAGTGTTACAGAAAATAGCTCTTGGAGGTGGTTGCCATTGGTGTACCGAAGCGGTATTTCAATCCTTAATTGGTGTTTCAAAAGTAGAGCAAGGTTTTGTGGCTTCAACTGGAGATAATAACACCTTTTCAGAAGCGGTTATTGTCCATTTTAATGCTGAAGACATATCAATGGGAATACTTATTGAAATCCATTTACATACTCATAAAAGTGAATCGAATCATTCTATGCGAACCAAATACCGTTCGGCAGTATATGTGTTTTCAGAAGCACAAAAACAGGAAGCTGAACAAATTTTAGCATGGCTTCAAAATAAATTTGAAAATAAATTGATAACAGAAGTTTTAGCTTTTAAATCATTCAAAGCCTCACGAGAGCAAATTCAAAATTATTATTATAATAATCCAGAAAAACCTTTTTGTGAACGTTTTATCAATCCCAAATTGGTGCTATTGCTAAAACGATTTTCAAATTATACCAATCAGAATAAATTAAAACATCTAAAAAATGAGCAGTATCAAACTGAATATTCAAAATAAAAAAGGACATAAGTTACAAGCATTTTTAGAACTACCTGCAGATCAAAAACCACAGTACTACGCTATTTTCGCGCATTGTTTTACGTGTAGTAGTGCTTTGGGTGCTGTGAAAAATATTAGCAGGTCTCTTACAAGTCATGGATTTGGAGTGGTGCGTTTTGATTTTACGGGATTAGGAAGAAGTGAAGGCGAATTTGCCGAAAGTTATTTTTCTGCAAATGTTGATGATTTAATGGCTGTGAATGACTATTTGAAAGCACATTATCAAGCACCTAGTTTATTGGTTGGACACTCGTTAGGTGGCGCTGCGGTAATTGTTGCTGCATCTAAATTAGAAAATATAAAAGCGGTTGCTACAGTTGGCGCACCTGCAACGGTAAGTCATGTAACGCATTTGTTTTCGCATGGAATTGAAGAGGTAAATGAAAAAGGTGAAGTAGAAGTGAATATTGGTGGCAGACCATTCAAAATTAATGAAGAATTTGTAGAAGATTTTGGTAAAATTGATTTGCCAGAAATCACAAAAAATTTACGAAAACCATTATTGATTATGCACGCCCCTTTTGATCAAATTGTGGGTATAGATAATGCACACAAACTATATCATGGTGCGCATCATCCTAAAAGTTTTGTGAGTTTAGATGATGCTGACCACTTACTATCAAATTCAAAAGATAGTATGTATGTTGGGAATATGATTGGTACTTGGGTACAGCGTTATTTTGAACAGCAAGATAATACTATGTTAGAGACCAAAGGCGAACAACTTGTAGCGCATTTGAACTTAGTTGAAGATAATTTTACGACATCAATTCAAACTAAAAAACACAATTTTATAGCAGATGAACCTGCGAGTATTGGAGGAGACGATTTTGGGCCATCGCCTTACGATTATTTAAGTGCAGGATTAGCCGCATGTACGGTTATGACTCTAAAAATGTATGCACAACGCAAAAAATGGGATTTACAAGAGGTTTACGCCTATATTACCTATTCTAAAAAGCACAGTGACGATTTAATGTTGGATGTTGATAAACCAACAAGAATAGACCATCTTCAAAAAAGATTAAAATTTGTCGGTGATTTGGATGAACAACAAAAAGCCAAATTAAAAGAGATTGCTTCAAAATGTCCAGTACACAGAACATTAATATCCGATATAATTATTGAAACAGAAGTTATAGATTAATGAAAAAGAATTCGAAAACACAAATAGGATTAGGTTTAGCAGCTTTAGGCAGACCAGAATATATAAATATTAGAACAGATAATTCGATTGATAAATCTGAAGAAGCCTTCAAAAAGAACACCTTTTCTGTGTTAAATGAAGCTTATAAATTGGGAGTTCGGTATTTCGATACAGCACCATCTTATGGAAAAGGCGAAGCTTTTTTACAGGAATGGAATGATGTAAATAGTCATTCAGATGTGGTTTTAGGTACAAAATGGGGGTATACTTATGTAGCTAATTGGGAGTTAGGTTTTGAAGGAAAACATGAAGTAAAAGAACATTCTTTAAAAAAGTTGGTAGAACAATGGCAAGTTTCAAAGCAAATGCTTCCAAAACTAAAATACTACCAAGTGCATTCAGAAACTTTTGAAAGTGGTATTTTAGAAAATGAAACTGTTTTAAATCAATTGTCCCAAATAAAAAAGGAAACAGGGTTGCATATTGGAATCACAACGAGCGGTTCAAACCAAAAAGAGGTGATTGTCGCTGCGTTAAAAGTTTCAGTAGAGAATGAATTATTATTTGATAGTTTTCAGGTAACTTATAATATTTTCGAACAATCTACTTTTTCAATTTTAAAAGCTATTTTAAAACAAGGAAAGAAAGTGATTATTAAGGAAGCTTTGGCAAATGGTCGCGTTTTTCAAAATGAAAATTTTCAGCATTATTCTGAAGCATATAAAATCTTAAATCAATTATCAAAAAAGTATGAAGTCGGTTTTGATGCTATTGCTTTGCGCTTTGTAATGGATAGTTTACAGCCAACTTATGTGCTTAGTGGCGCGTCAAACAAATTACAATTAACTCAAAATTTGAAAGCTTTAAATTTTAGTTTTACTTTGGAAGAATTAGAGCTATTAAAAGCATCTCAAGTTAACCCTGAATTATATTGGACAGAACGTGGTTTCTTGTTGTGGAATTAATTTTTAGTTTTAAATACTCAAAATATTCCCTATATTGAGTTATATTTTAATATGAAAAAAAAGACAAAACTCTTAGTTAGAGATTCCTTTTTATCAACTATACTTAGTTGTGTTTTAGTTCTTATCTTGATATTTACAATAAAGAACATTACTTTTTTTAATCCATTTGTTCAAGCACTTACAGATTTTAACTTATATGATATTTACTACTCAGAAAGGTTTAAGCCTAATGATAAAATTAACACGGATATAATACTTTTTAATGTAGAACATCGTGATAGAGATATACTAGCAGTCCTTTTAGAGAAAATTATTGAACAAGACCCAAAAGTAATAGGGATAGATGTGATTTTTGAAGAAAAAAAAGAAGCCTTTTCAGATTCTATTTTATCAAAAGCACTAAAGAGTAATAAAATTGTCAATGCATTTAATATTGTTGATAATAATATAAAAGAGAATCATTCTTATTTTCAAAATGGGAATACAGAGGGGTATGTAAACTTCAATTTTAATATTGTTCCCTATAACTATGTTATACGTAAGTTTGTTGGTGTTTCTCAGGAGCTAGATTATATGTCGTTTGGAGCTCAAGTAGCTAAACAATATTTAGGAGACAAGTGGGACGTATATGATTATGATAAGAAATTAAAAAAAGAAAGGATTATAAAGTATTATGGAGACTACGACAAATTTATAACACTTGATATTGATGACTTTTTAGATTATGAAAACACGCCATTTTTAAAAGATAAAATTGTTATTGTTGGTTATTTAGGGGTTCCAGTTGGGAATGAATTTGATATTGAAGATAAGTTTTTTACACCATTAAATAAACACCTAGTTGGTAAGAGTGATAAAGATATGTATGGAGCAGTGATTCATGCTAACATTATAAACATGCTTATTAATGATGATTTTATTTTTGAGCTACCTTTATTCTGGGTGGCTATACTCACCTTCATATCAATGTATTTTACAACTATGCTTTTAATAAAAATGGATAAGAAGTATAAGGTTAGTTATAGAACAAGAAAGCATACTCTTTTATTTGTGTTTTCAATTGTTTTAGTAGGTTTAGCGCTTTTGTTATTTAAGTACGGTTTAGCTTTTGAAATTGTGCCAATAATTATTGGAACACTATTTGCGGGGAGTTATGTAAAGTATTATAAACATTTAGTTAGATACGTTAAGAAAAATCGAAAAAAATGGAAATGGAAAACATATGTAAAATAAAAAGAGCATGTTTATCTATATTGATTTTTGCATTTACTTTAAATTTATTTTCGCAAGATCAATTTTATGTTAATAAATTTGAAGGCATTCCATATTTAGAAATAAATGATTCTATAAAACCGATCACTAGGGGAATGCTTATCAAAAAAGAGGCTCTTTTAACTTTAAATAACAATGATGTTGTACATTTTATAAATAAAGAAGGTAATGAGTATATTTTGGATGAAATAGGGAGCTATTCACATTCTAAACTTTTAGAAGTTCCAGTAATAGAAGCTACTAAGCCCTATATGAAGACATTTTTAAGTTATACATGGAGAAAGTTTACAAATCGTGTTGTAGATAATAGAAGTAGAAGTGGAGTTGTTTACAGAGGAGACGAAGCTTTACTAATGTTATACCCAGTAGATAGTGCAAAAGTAATTGGTGCAGAAGTGTCTTTTAAATGGAATAAAAAAGAAGGAAAAGAAAAAAATTATTATCTAATTCTAAAAGATATAAATACAAATAAAACAACTATTTTAGGTACGCCGGCTACTTCGTTGACTATATTGGTTAACGATTCTCTTTTGAAAGCAGACCACAGTTATGAATGGGCCATAACTGAAAATAAGTATCAAAGCCTTAAAAAAACAACTTTTTATAGTTTTCATTTAATAACAGAAGCAGAGTTTAAGTCCTTAAATAAAGACATTAAGCCAATAATTGCTTATTTAAAACAAGAAGGTTTAAGCAGAAGTGAAATACGTACAACACTTTGCGAAGTTTATAAAATTTGTCAATAAATGGCTGTATTTATTCTTTAATTATTTTAAAAGTTTTTGAGGCGTTTTCTGAATTAAGTTTTATGAAGTAGATGCTTGGTTCTAAATGTGATATGTTTATTTTTTCAAAATCTTTTTTAATAGACATAATGTGTTGGCCTGTAATAGAATAAACATCTATACCTTTTAATTTTGTTATATCACCCTTAAGATTCAATATACTTTTTGTTGGGTTTGGATACAATAAAAATTTTGAAACTAATCGAAGTTCTGTATTTGATAATGTTATTTGAGAAATAGTACTGTTAAAGTTATCATTTATTATATTGAATCCTGATTCGCCTGATTCACAATCAGAAAATTCAGTTGGCCCTCCTGCCTGAGGTCCACAAGCACTAGAAAATTGATTGTCTAGAGGGTAATCAGATTGAAACATAAGCATTGGGTCTTTACTTTCGTCTTGATATTTTAGTATCAACCGACATAATTTTGTAGGGCTACCATTTATGTTATCATTACTAAAAGTTGATGAACTATAAATTTGTGAATAACTCCAAGATACAACTGATGTAGAAACATCTTCAGTTGAAAAGCCTCCGTAAATTCCTTTAGCAGAGTCACTGTCTATAGATTGTTCAACTATACCACCATCATTAATAACTTGAAAATTCCCATTTAAATTTATATTTTCACCAAAGGCTTCTGTGTTATAACTAAAATGTAGTTTGCCAGAACCTAGTTTAAAAGTGCCAGAATTATTAGTGTTCATCATAACATCTACTTCAAAGAAATAACCTGAACCGTCAGAATATTTTATAGCATTATCAAAACTAAAACCAAGGTCTTTTGCTGTGCAATTATTTTCTGTAGTAATAGTTATAATAGCCGTGTTACTGCTACAGCCTTCATATTTAAACATTCCTTCAGTACTCGAAGGAGGAGATCCAGAAAGTGGTATTTCGTTATTACCGCTAATCTCATACCAAAAGCCCTGATCAAGATCTTCATAACATCTTATGGCTTCAAGGCTTAAAATATCATAAAGATCATTGGCTACCTGTACGCCTTCAGTATCAGTAATAACGCAAGCTTGCTCTTCTATGTTTGTTCCTCCATAATCATTTCCTCCAACTTTTAGTATCAAAAAGGCTACATCTTTTATGCCATTACAAGAGACATCAGAATCTGTATATTCAAAAACATACTCCTGCTGTTGGCCTTGACCTGTATTGGGGAAATCGATATCGCCATCATCCTTAACAAAAACACGCTTTGGACCTTTTTTAAATACGAATTTTCTACTGTTAACTTTGCTGTTTCTACTTTTACTGGACTCTGCTATTAGAGCATCTAGCAACGTATTTAAGTTATCAAAAAATGGTAGGGTAACAATTTCCGGTGTGGGACTGTTAAAATCTGGAAGACCTGGTAGTCTAGCATAAGTGTCTGCGGGTTTAAAATTGTCACCAGCATAACATGATGTGTTGGATATTTGTATATAATCAAAAGCAACACCAGGTCCTGCAATAGTGTTGTTAGAGCTAAAAGCAATTCTAAAAACAACATTATTCTCACCTGTTAGGTTTGAAATAGGAAAGATTGCGGTAACCCAACCTAAAGATTCTTTTGATAAGAGAGGGTCGAATTGATCTTTTTCTCCAGACCACCCTTTAGATTGACCTCCAGGATTTGAAGAGATACTTGCATTGTTAAACCAATTAGTACCTTGGGATATGTCACCTACATTTTGCCAAGAAGCTCCAGAATTAACTGATGATTGCAATACAGCACCGTCACTTCCTGTTTGACAATCCCACCATATTTTTAATTGAATATATGGGGTGGTTAATGAAGATAAATCAAATACTGGGCTCTGTACCCAACTATTTTCATTATTATTATATAATCCATTTTCATTTGTAATCCAAGCACGTTTACCGAAGGGGGCATACTTTAGAGGTGCATCTGAAACAAGAAAAGGAGCGTCAAGATTCCCAAGTTGCCAACTTGAATTTGTGCCACCAGGCGTCCAACCAGCTTCACCAGCTTCAAAATCTTCTACATAAGGATATGATGTTATTTGTGCGTTTGTATTAAATATTCCTAGAAGAATAATTAAAAAGCATAGAGTTTTATTTGCCATAGGATTAAATGATTAATACCACAAACAAGACTAAATTTAGGAGCAGATGTTGAGGGCCCTAGGGTTTGTTTTAAAAAACAAAAATTGTGCTATTTATTTAGGTGACAGGGAATTATAAAGTTAAACCTACTAAAGAATTAAGACATGTACAAATTAAGTATTAATATATTTTTTAAATATCGATAAAGTGTAGAGAAAGTCTATTAAATACTTTTTTTGTTATTCAAATAAAACAAAAAGCTACTCTTTAAACAGAAATCTCACTTATTTCTACTTTTTAATTATTTTAAAAGTTTTTGAAGTATTTTCTGTGTTAAGTTTAACAAAATAGATACTAGTCTCTAAACGAGATATATTTATTTCTTCAAAACTATTTTTAATAGTCATAACATGTTTTCCTGTTATAGAATAAATATGTATAGTTTTTATTTTAGAAATATCTCCTTTTGTGTAAAGTGTATTTTTTGTTGGGTTAGGAAATAACGAAATGTTTGTTAATATTTCGAAATCATTATCAGATAATGTTGCCCCGTTACTATCAAAAGAATCGTTACTTATGCTACCATTATTAAAAGGGTAGATTGTAGAATATTCACGAAATTGATCGTCGTAAATGCCATTTGATTCATAAGTAAATAGTGGAAGTTTTGTTGCATCAACATATTTTATTTTTAAATGACACAATTTTTTTGGCGTTTCATTTACGTTGTTCGACGTCAAAGTGAAATAACCAGAAAACCCCCATGAAACTCTATTAACACTTCCATTGTTTGTATTATCATAAGTTTTAAACTCATAATAATTTTTTTTACTTGGGTCTGAATCACTAGATTGCCCTGCAATATATCCATCTGGTTGGGTAACTTCAATTCTGTCATTTGCGTTAACATATTCACCAAAAGCAGCAACATTATATTGAAAAAATAATTTACCATCACGTAATTTAAAACTACCAGTTGAGTTAATGGTTTGTATCATTACATCAACTTCAAAATAATCGTTAACACCATCATTTGTGTTTTGTGCATTAGCAAAGGATAAATTAATATCTTTATTGCTACAAGGTATTTCATAAACAAGGACGTCATTAATATTTCCACTACTATCAAAATAAGTATAAGCTCCTTCTCCTAATGGGAAAGAAGATTCAGTTAGCTCATTATTGTCAGCATCTTCCCAATAGCCAAAAAAATCTCTTATCTCATTTAAAGGAGATGCGTTAAATAATTCATCTTTATTTGTAACTGTTTCATCCTCACATATATATAATGAGCTTTCGTTAAAGCTAGCTGCCTCATCTCCTAAAACACAAATTGTAATTTCAGATGTGTCTGTACACCCATCATCTGATACTGTATATTCAAAAACATAGTATTCTTCAGGACCTGCTCCTGTATTAGGGAAATCTACTTTGTCGCCATTTTCCACTGGAGGAATACGACGTGGACCTCTTGGGCTTAGTGGAGCAGATTTAAGTACCCATCTCCTACTAAATACTTTGGAACTATTACTATTAGTATCATTTTTACCAGCATCAGCCAAAAGATCATCTAAGTTTACAGTTACTCCATTATTTATACATTCTAAAGTTCTATCTGGTCCTGCATCACAGATTTGAGCATTTGTATTAATTATTCCAAAAATAAAAATAATGAAAGTGTATCCTAAATAGTGTAATTTATTTTTCATACTATTAATTATTAATACCACAAACAAGACTAAATTAGGAGCAGATTTTGGGAATCCTAGAGGGTGTTAAAAAACAATAACAATGCTATTTATATAGGAATTAGAGAGAGATTTAAATTAAACATACTAAAGTTTTATAAAATCTACAAACTTTATACTATAGTATTCTTTTAATCTCGATAAAGCGTATTAGAACTTCTATTAACTACGTTCTAAGTTATTCAAACAGCACAAAAGCTGCCCATTTTTCAGGCTCGGTACTATATTTGGTTTGCATGGTGAGTTGTGCTTCGTTAAATGATTCTTTTACATTATTAATAACTAACCAATTACTGTAAAATAAATTCATGAATTCTGCAGTTTCGAAATCTGGTACTTTCCACAAGCTCATAACTATAATATTGACACCAGCCATTTTAAAAGCGCGTTGTAAGCCATAAACGCCCTCGCTACCATCAATATAACCTAAACCGGTTTCGCAGGCGCTCAATACAACCATATCTGTATTAGATAAATCCATGTTTGATATTTCTAAAGCTGTTAAAATACCGTCTTCTTCTTCGTTAGGGTTGTATCCGTATTTCCAAGAATAGTTGGCGCCAGCTAATATAAGTCCTGAGCGCAATAAAGGATCTTCAGCTAAACGATATTTGTCTTCAGTGCTCAAATTAAAACTGTTTTGAGGTTTAGATTCTATGTTTTCATAAAAATAACCATGTGTCGCAATATGCAGAACCTTTGGACTACTACCACTTAGTTTTTTAAATGCAGATTCGTTTGCATTTTCACCTGATAAAATATGATTTGTTTTGTTATTAGAGTTGAAAAGTTTGTTTAGGGTTTCTATTTCTTGCATTGCACCAGGTAAAGAGTCCCAACTTTCACCTCTGGTTTTTGTTCCTCTACTATTTACTAAAATTTCTGAATTTAAATAAGCATAGCTTGAGTCTGCAACACTTTCTGTTAACTCGGAATAGTCATAAGTTATTCCCCCCATAAATAGTGTATTTGTAGTTTGAGGTTCAGTTTGTCCTTTCGATAAAACCTCAGTACTGCTTAATTGAATTAAGTTATACTGATTCGATAAAGTAGAATTGCTATCCCTTTTTATTCCTGCTATTGAAATTTGATTTAACATACCACTAGGAGAATAGTAAATATTGCCTGAAGTTCTTGTATATTCCTCTATAGGTTTCCATATTAAATCAAATAAGTCAATAGAATTATATAGTTGGTTCGGAGATGTACCTTGAGTAATATTTCTCAATTGTTTTTCTTCAAATAAGGGAAGCATAATTGATGATTCCCAATTAGTCTTATATAAATAGGCAACATACATAATGCTGTCGGTTAATTTATTGTTTGAGGTTAGTTCAAAATGTGAAAACTCAATGGCCAGATCATCATCTCTTAATTTTTCTTGGGATGTTTTCCAATCACTTAAGAAATTATTTTCTTCATCAAACCTTTTATTATGTATCGTTACAAGTTCGCCCTCTTTAATATTTATTAGTTCATTTAAACTGTCAATATCTAAAATACGTTCTTCGAAAGGTAAGCTTAGAGTTTTTGAATAGTTGTTTTTTAATGATCTGTAGGTTTGAACTTTATTATTTATAAGGGTGTCGCCGAGTGAAGATAAATTTGTGAGGATGCTTTTTGAACTATTTAGTAATAATCCCTTTAACATGATTTGATTGTTTAGATTTATATCATTTAAAAGGTTGTTAGGGTTGTTAAGTTTAAAAGCCAGAGATTGTATTTCATCAAAAGTTTTATTGACGGTTTTTAAGAAGGCTTGTTTTTCTTTTTCACTCCTAAATTTGAACACTTTGTCTATTTGACTAATAAGTATTTGATTTGAGGAATCAATGATTGGAATCGCTTTTTCCACTTTTCCTAAGCCAAAATAAGTTTCTCCTAAGGTCTTTAACATATTTCCATAATCTGGATGAAGGCTGCCTAGTTTTGACCTTAATTTTTTAGTATAAATTGATAGGATTGCTAGCGCTTTATTGTATTCATTAATTTTATTATAGGCTTGGGCTAAGGTTAATTGTTTTCTATAATAAGATTCGCTTTCAGTTTCTAAGTTCGATTCTGAAATTGTAATATTTTTTTTCATCAATTCTATAGCTTTATCAAATTGATTTAAAGCTAATAATGTATTGGTGTAGTTGTTTAAATAGAATCCATATTTAGGATGGTTTTCATCAAATACTTTTAAAAATATAAGAAGAGCTTCCTCTTGTAATTTTTTAGCAGCCTCAAAGTTTTTCTGATTATAGTTGTGTTGACCAAAGGCATCAATGATTTCAATATATTTTTGATGCTCAGAACCATATATAGAGCGACAGGATTCTATTGCTTTTTTGAAAATTTCTGAAGATTTGTTAAACTCTCCTAGCATACCATAAGCATAGGCTAAATTCAATAACCTAGTTGGATAGTTCTGATCATTCTCAGGTGTGTTTTTAATTACTTTTAGGCAAGTTTTTAAATTATTTTCATAATCACCAAGTTTACTATAGGCTGTGGATAAATTATTATAAGCGTCTATGGTGTTTTTATGATCTTCTCCTAAAATTTCTATAAACTGGTTTAATAGTTTTATTTCTTTGTTATATTCAGTAATACCGCTATACAAAAGAGACATGGTGTAGATGGCTATAGCATATTCTATACTTTTTTTGTCTTGATTAGAATAAAGAGATAGGACATGGTTTTGAATTGGTATTGCCAAATCATATTTACCTTGATAATAGTAAATTTGACTTAAACTGCTTAGCGCTTTTCCGTATTCTTTGCTTTTTTCTCCATAATTTTTTTTGATCGCTAAGTTTGCTGATTCTCTATATTTTAAAGCATTTTCATATTTACCTAATTTTTGATACATTAAAGAAACTCTTGATGTTAAATTAATATAATCTACACTATCTTTACCTTGATTTGATTCAATTATATTTAAACTTTCTAAATAGTACTTAACTGCATTTTTAAAATCAGACGTTTTTTGGTATGTAAATCCTAAATAATATGCATTAATACCCAAATCCTCACTGTTTTTTTCAAATGTGTCTTTAGCAAAAGTATAAGCATGCTGTAATAAAGATATAGCGTCCTTATAGTTCTTGCTATTTATAGCATTAATGCCATTATTGTAATTTTCTTCCCAAGTTGCAAATGAATTTTGAGAAAAAACAGATGTGCAAAATAGTAAGATAAAAAATGTAATGTGAAATGTTGATATAGAGAGGGTTTTCATATTAAAAAAAATTACTCCATTAATATAGTATATATTTTAAAAGGATACAAAATGTATGCCATAAGTAAGTAACAAAAACAGGTCTTAAAAGTAATCTCGTTTGTAATTTAGATATATTTGCTTATCTTTATTTTTCTTACAAAACCAACATACATGAAAAAAGCACTATCCCTCTCATTATTTTTTCTTGCCCTAATTATTAATTCTTGTGCAACTTTTAAAGCACAATATACAGACAATTATAAACCCATTGAAGTCCCAGATAAAAAAGTTGAACATACTTTTTATTTAATGGGTGATGCAGGTAATTCTTCGGAAGGAGAAATGACTCAGGCATTAAAAGATTTTAAAAAGGAGTTAGATAAAGCTACTAAAAATAGTACTGCTATATTTTTAGGAGATAATATTTATCCGAAGGGCTTACCAAAGAAAAGTGAGTCTGGAAGAGCCTTTGCAGAGCATCAATTAAATGTACAAACAGATGTAGCTAAAGATTTTAAAGGGCGTACTATTTTTATTCCTGGAAATCATGATTGGTATAGTAATGGCTTAAAAGGACTTAAACGTCAAGAAAAATATATTGAAGACAGGCTTGGGAAAAACACATTTTTGCCTGAAAATGGTTGCCCGATAAGACGTGTAAAAGTTTCTGATGATGTTGTATTGATTATTATTGATTCTGAATGGTATTTAACAAATTGGGATACGCATCCCACCATTAATGATGAATGTGATATTAAAACAAGAACTCAGTTTTTTGTAGAATTAGAAGGAGAAATAAAAAAAGCTAGGGATAAAACTACCATTATTGCATTGCATCATCCAATGTTTAGCAATGGGAGCCATGGCGGACAATATTCATTTGGGAGCCACATGACACCATTACCAGTTTTAGGAACTCTAAAAAATGTTTTAAGACATTCTGCAGGTTTAAGTACCGTCGATATTCAAAACCCTATATATAATGAGTTTAAGAAAAGGTTAGTTACGTTATCACAAGAGAATGATAAAGTAATATTCGTTTCTGGCCATGAGCATAACTTACAATACTTAGTTCAAGACAATATACCTCAAATTATTAGCGGATCCGGATCCAAATTAACGGCTACAAGAAACGTTGGAGGAGGAAAATTCTCTTATGCTTCACCTGGTTATGCAAAATTAAGTGTTTATAAAGATGGGTCTTCTTTTGTTCAGTTTTATTCTTCCGATGACAAAAAAGAAGTATTTAGTACCGAAGTTTTACCTCAAGATGAAAAAGAAGAAATTGTTAATTATCCTTCTAATTTTGAAAAAACAAAAACAGCTTCTGTCTATACAGAAGAAGAAACAACTAAAGGTAATTTATATAAGTTTTTTTGGGGCGAAAGATATAGAGATGTTTACAGCACAAAAGTAACTGTGCCAACAGTAAATCTTGATACGCTTTTAGGTGGGCTTAAGCCAGTAAGGAAAGGTGGCGGTCATCAATCAAAGTCGTTGAGATTAAAAGATAATCAAGGGCGCGAGTATGTCATGAGAGCCTTAAAGAAACAAGCGCTACAATATTTACAAACAACGCTATTTTTAGACCAATATATTGAAGGGCAGTTTGATAATACTTATACTGAAGACTTGGTTATGGACGTGTTTACTGGAGCTCACCCTTATGCGCCTTTCGTAATTGGAAAGTTGTCAGACGCCGTAGATGTTTATCATACAAATCCAACCCTATATTATGTGCCAAAACAAAATGCCCTTCAACAATTTAATTCTGAATTTGGAGATGAATTGTATATGATTGAAGAACGTACTTCTGATGGTCATGGTGATAAAGCAAGTTTTGGTTTTTCTGATGAAATGATAAGCACCGATGAAATGCTTTCTAAGATTAATAAGGATGAAGATATTATAGTTGATCAAGCATTTTACATAAGAGCTAGATTATTTGACATGCTTATTGGTGATTGGGATAGACATACAGATCAATGGCGTTGGGCAAAATTTAAAGAAAATGGACAAACAGTTTACAGACCGGTACCAAGGGATAGAGATCAAGCATTTTCAATTATGGGAGATGGGTTTTTACTTGGTATTGGTACTTCAATTATATCAACAGCGAGATTATTAAAGTCTTATGAAGAAGAACTTAATCATTTAGTAGGTTTTAATTTAGAGCCGTACCCGTTAGATATGGCCTTGATAAATCAATCTGATAGGGGTGTATGGAATCAGCAAGTTAAGATTATTGTGGATGGTCTTACAGATGATGTTATAGATGACGCCTTTAAGTTATTCCCAAAAGAAGTACAAGGTGCAGATATTGAGGATATTAAAAGAAAGTTAAAAGGCAGAAGAGCAAACCTACAGCTTATATCGGACGGCTATTATGATATTATGGTAAATTATTCTGTGATAAGAGGGACTAATAAAGATGATTACTTTGAAATTAAAAGAGATGGTAATGTAACAAGGATTAAAGGCTATAGAATAAAGGATGGAGAAAAAGCAGATGTGTTTTACGATCATTATTTTAACCATGATGAAACTAAAGAAATATGGATTTATGGATTAGATGATGAAGATGTATTTAAAGTTTTCGGTACAGGAGAAAACTTAACAAAAGTTTTTTTAATTGGAGGGCAAAACAATGATATATATGATATACAAAACGGTAATCGTATTAAAATATTTGATTATAAATCCAAGAAAAACACATTCCTTACTAACAAGGGCGGTAAAAAGTTAAACGATAATTATACGAATAATGTTTATGATTATAAGAAATTAAAAAGTAAGACATTTAGTATCATTCCTACTATAGGAGCCAACCCAGATGATGGTATTAAATTTGGAACATCGGCAACTTATTTGAGTCATGGACTTGTTAGAAACCCGTTTACATCTAAGCATAAACTAGCAGCTTCGTATTATCTTGCAACTAATGGTTTTGATTTTGGATATGATGTTGAATTTGTTGGAGCATTACGTAATTTAAATATTGGGTTACAAACTAAATTTACTAGCCCAAATTATGCAGTTAACTTCTTTGGATATGGAAATGAAACATCAAATCCTGAATCTGAAGAGGATGATGGTTTAGATGTTGGTTTAGATTATAATAGAGTTAAACTGCGAGAATTTTCATTTAAACCATCCATTGTTTGGCGAGGACGATTAGGAGCTAGTTTTAGATTTGGATTTTCATATGAGTCTTATGAAATTAATAAAACAGAAGGACGTTTTATCAACACATTAATAGGGAATAATATTGAAGAGAGCAACGATTTTATTGGCACAGAAGCAAATTACACGTATGATAATAAAGACAACCCAGCATTTCCAACATTAGGTATGGAAACAGGTATAACACTAGGATATAAGAGTAATACAGGTTCTAATAAAGGCTTTGGGTATTTAATACCACATTTAGCATTTGATCATAAAATAGATGCAAGCGGCCAATTGGTTTTTGCAACAAAGGTTAAAGCGCATCTTATTTTTGGTGATGATTTTGAGTTTTATCAAGCAGCAAATATTGGGGCAAATAATGGCTTGCGTGGCTTTAGAAATGAACGCTTTACAGGTAAAAATGCGTTTGTGCAAACTACCGATTTACGTTTAAATTTACGCAAAGTAAAAACTGGGTTGCTGCCACTTAATATTGGTATTTATGGAGGTGTTGATTATGGGCGAGTTTGGTTAGATGCTGAAGATTCAGATAAATGGAATACCTCTATAGGTGGTGGTGTTTTTGCTAATCTAGCTCAAATGGCAACGTTTAATTTGTCAGCTTTTAATAGTGATGATGGTTTGCGTTTAGCTTTTAAAGTTGGTTTTGGGTTTTAGTCTAATTTAAATTCATACAGATTTCCACCCTCGCCATGTGCTTTTTCGTCAGTAATATATAATGTTTGGTTGTCTTTAAAACAAACACCTTCTTTTTGTGATTCAAAAGTAAAATCATATTGCTTTACTGTTCCGCTAAAAAAGTCATCATTAGTAAATTTTGTAAATACAAAAACAGATTTTGGAGAAAGAATGGCGACAGATTTACCATCATTACTAATATCTGCCGAGGTAATCCAACAGCCTAAACCGTTACAAGAGTTAAAAGAACTGATAAATTCAGCAACATGATTTCCTGGTTTTGCTGGAATTTTATATAAGTGCGTTTTTCCAAAATCGTTTTTTACACGACTTTTAGTAAATAAATATAAGCTATCATTAAAATGAAAAAATGATTCACAATCAAAATGCATACTTTTCTTTTTAGGCGGAAATTTTGTCTGATTTGGGTATTTAAATGAAATACGTTCAATATTAATATTACCTTTATTTTTTAGTGAATCAACACTAACTTTTAAAATGGCTAAATTTTTACGTATGTTGAGGTTATTTCCGAAATCACCTATATACAAGTTGCCATTTTGGTCAGATGTTAAGTCTTCCCAGTCAATATTTTTAGCATTAATTTTTAATTCTTTTTTAATGTTTCCTTTGTTATTTACAGCATAAATTATGGCTTTGTTGCCACCGTCGTTTTGCATCCAAACCCAGTCTGTGTTTGGTGTTGTTTCAGTTCCAGAAACTTCATTAAGGGTTTTTGGTAAGTCTGCTATAACGTTTAAATTTCCAGTATCGCAAGTAGAAACAATCAAAAAAAGTAAAATTAGAAGTTTATTCATTTAGGTAGTCAAAATTTATAATGCTAAATTTACACAGATATTATTAAGTTTATTAATTTTTTTTCAATGAATATACCTGTTTTAAAAATAGGCCATAGAGGAGCCAAAGGGCATATGGCCGAAAATACTTTAGAGTCTATTAAAAAAGCAATAGCGTTAGGTGTTGATGGTATTGAAATAGATGTGCATAGATGCGCTTCTGGACAGTTGGTGGTCTTTCATGATTTTACTTTAGATAGAATGACGAACGGTACTGGTGAAATTTCAAAACACACGCTTAAAGAACTAAAACGATTTGTGGTTAAAGGCCATTGCCAAATTCCAACCTTGTCAGAAGTGTTAACTTTTGTAAATAACAAGTGTTTGTTAAATATTGAGTTAAAAGGACAAGATACAGCAAAAGAGGCGAGTAGATTAATAGCTTTTTTTGTTGAAAAAAAGGGTTGGGAATATAATAACATCATAGTTTCAAGTTATCAAAAAGATTTATTAGAAGTTGTCCATAAAATAAATGATAAAATACCTTTAGGCGTGCTTACCGAAACTAATATAGATACTGCTGTTAATTTTGCTAAAACTGTAAAAGCTGTGGCTATACATGCAGATTACACTATGTTAACCCAAGAGATTGTTGAGGAATTAAAAAAGGATTATAAAGTTATTGCTTATACTGTAAACAACTTAAACCCCATAAAGCGAATAAAGTCTTACGGCGTAGATGGGATGATTTCAGATTTCCCCGATAGGATATGATTCATAAAGACGTTATAATTATAGGCGGAGGAGCTGCAGGCTTTTTTGCTGCAATAAATATAGCTGAGCAAAACCCGAGTTTAAAAGTAACCTTATTAGAACGTGGGAAAGAAGGGTTGGCCAAAGTAAAAGTTTCTGGTGGTGGACGGTGTAATGTGACGCATGCAGAATTTATTCCCCAAGAATTGGTTCAGAATTACCCAAGAGGTGAGAAAGAATTATTAGGACCTTTTCATCAATTCATGACAGGTGATACTATTGAATGGTTTGAAAAACGAGGGGTTAAACTTAAGGCTGAAGAAGACGGGAGAATGTTTCCTGTAACCAATGCATCACAAACTATCATCGATTGTTTTTTAAATGAAGCTGAAAAGCATCAAGTAGAGGTATTATATAATCACTCGGTGAAGTCTATTTCAAAAGAAAAAGAAGTTTTTCATATAGAAACCTCACAAGATAATTTTTCTTCTAAAAAAGTTTTATTAGCAACTGGAAGCAACCCGAAAATCTGGAAACTTATAGAATATTTAGGGCATACTATTTCACAACCGGTTCCTTCATTATTTACATTTAATATTAAAGATGAGCGGATACAAGATATTCCGGGAGTTGTAGCACAAAATGTTGAAGTAAAAATTTTGGAAACCGATTTATGGAGTGAAGGCCCTTTGCTAATAACGCATTGGGGCATGAGTGCGCCATCCATTTTAAAACTCTCTGCTTTCGGTGCTTTAGAGTTAGCAAAGAGAAATTACAAATTTCAGATAGAAATAAATTTTATTAAAAAGTCTTTTGAAGATTGTTTAGCAATTTTAAAAACACTGAAACGAGACTTAGCAAAAAAAACAGTATTCAAATCAACACAATTTGAACTTCCAAAACGGCTATGGCATAAATTGGTTTTAGCGTCCAATATAAATGAGGAAACACGATGGGCAGATTTAAATAAGTCACAATTAGAAAGTTTGGCAAGTCAATTAACACAAGCAGTTTTTAATGTTGACGGGAAAAGTACTTTTAAAGAAGAATTTGTAACTGCCGGAGGTGTGAATCTTAAAGAAGTCAATTTTAAAACTTTTGAGAGCAAGTTTATTAAAAACCTTTATTTTGCAGGTGAAGTATTAAATATTGATGCGGTTACTGGAGGTTTTAATTTTCAAAATGCTTGGACTGGAGCTTATGTTGCTGCAAAATCTATTTCGCAAGAGCCTCCACTCTAATAAGGAAAATCAATTGATTATATAGAGCTATTGAGGACTGTATTTTAAGTTTGAAGAAAACGGTTTTACACCTCCCTTACTCCCTCCTTATTAGGAGGGAAACTGTTACCCTTAAAAATAGT
>NZ_CAXBLF010000004.1:0-112816 GCF_963976535.1 uncultured Algibacter sp.
AATCCGATTTAAATTATTTAAATACAAGATCTGAAGCTGAAAATAGTAAGTTAGTGCATGCTACTAAAACACCTTATGACGCTTTAAAAGATGCGCATGCCGTAGCTATTATGACGGAATGGGATGAATTTAAAACGTATGATTGGAAAAAAATATATACAGAAATGAAAAAGCCTGCATTTATTTTTGATGGTAGAAACATACTTGATAAATCAGAAATGGAAAAAATAGGTTTTGAATATTCTTCAATTGGTCAATAAAATTTAGTTATGAATAAAGATAAAATAGCAATTATAGGATTGGGGTATGTAGGTTTACCACTAGCCCGCTTATTCGCTACAAAATATTCAGTTGTAGGTTTCGATATCAATGAAAAGCGAATTTCTGAACTGCAACAAGGAAAAGACGTTACTTTAGAAATTGAAGATGACGTTTTAAAAGCAGTACTTAAAGATAGTCCAGATTCTATTAACGGTTTATATTGTTCAACGAATATCGATGATATAAAAGATTGCAACTATTATGTGGTAACCGTTCCAACACCGATTGACAAAAACAACAGACCAGATTTAACCCCTTTATATAAATCTAGTGAAACGGTTGGAAAAGTACTTAAAAAAGGTGATATCGTCATTTATGAATCAACGGTATATCCAGGTGCAACTGAAGATGAGTGTGTGCCTGTTTTAGAAAAAATAAGTGGCCTTAAATTCAACAAAGACTTTTTTGCTGGATATTCACCAGAACGAATAAATCCAGGCGACAAAGAGCATACAGTAGATAAAATTTTAAAAGTTACTGCTGGCTCTACTCCAGCGATTGGCAAAAAAGTAAATGACTTATACGCTAGTGTTATCACTGCTGGAACTCATCTTGCTCCTTCTATTAAAGTTGCAGAAGCAGCCAAGGTTATTGAGAACTCGCAAAGAGACATTAACATCGCTTTTGTTAATGAGTTAGCAAAAATTTTCAATCTTTTGGACATCGATACGCATGCTGTTTTAGAAGCAGCAGGCACCAAATGGAATTTCCTTCCGTTTAAACCAGGATTGGTTGGTGGGCATTGCATTGGTGTTGACCCCTATTATTTAGCTCAAAAAGCGCAAGAAGTTGGGTATCATCCTGAAATCATACTAGCTGGAAGACGTGTTAATGATAGTATGGGACAATATGTTGCCAGTGAAGTGGTTAAAATGATGTTAAAAAATGATATTAAAGTTAATGGCGCAAAAATCCTGATGCTTGGGATCACATTTAAAGAAAACTGTCCAGATATAAGAAACACCAAAATAGTTGATGTTATAAAGCATTTAAAAGAATACGGATTGGATATTACTATTTATGATCCATGGGTAAATTCAGAAGAAGTTAAACATGAATATAATTTAGAAGCTACTAATTCTTTGCCTAAAGGTAATTTTGACACCATTGTACTTGGTGTTGCGCATTCAGAATTCCTTAATATGACCTTTGATAATTTATTAGTTAAAAATGGGCTGATTTACGATGTAAAAAGCATTATTAAAAAAAATGTGTCTGGCAGATTATAAGATAATTATTTAAATTAGAAAGATAAAAATATGCTTTTCAATTCCTTTGAGTTTGTAATTTTCTTCTCTATTGTATTTTTTATTTATTATAAATCTTATGATAATTTAAAGTTTCAAAATATACTCTTATTAGTTTCTAGTTATATTTTTTATGGCTGGTGGGATTGGAGGTTTCTTTCTTTAATCTTTATTAGTTCAATAAGTGACTATATTATAGGAAAAGCACTTGATGAAAACAAAAATAAAAAACAAAGAAAAAGACTTCTTATTTTAAGTTTAGTTGTGAATTTAGGCATACTCGGATTTTTTAAGTATTATAACTTCTTTACCGAGTCATTTACAGATTTTATGTCCTTATTTGGTTTTGAAGCCAATCCTTTTTTATTAAATATAGTTTTACCAGTAGGAATTAGTTTTTATACATTCCAAACCATGAGTTATACGATAGATATCTACAGGAATAAAATGAAAGCGAATAAAAACTTATTAGAGTTCATGACTTTTGTTTCTTTCTTTCCTCAATTAGTTGCTGGACCAATTGAAAGAGCATCTCACTTATTACCTCAGTTTAGCAAAAAAAGAAAATTTGATGCTTATGAATTTAAAGAAGGTATTAAGCAATCTTTTTGGGGACTATTTAAAAAAATAGTAATTGCAGATAATTGCGCGTTTTACGCGAATCAAATTTTCGAAAATTCTGACAGTTATCCTGGTAGTGTTTTAATTATTGGCGTCGTATTATTTGCATTTCAGATTTATGGGGATTTTTCAGGATATTCGGATATTGCAATTGGTCTTTCTAGAATGATGGGCATTGATCTAATGCAAAATTTTAAATCGCCTTATTTAGCTGAAAATATTCAAGATTTCTGGAGACGTTGGCACATATCATTATCTACTTGGTTTAGAGATTATTTATATATTCCTTTAGGAGGTAGTCAAGTCGATTCAAATTTTAGAAGATCATTGAATATCATAATTACTTTTACTGTTAGTGGTTTTTGGCATGGTGCAAACTGGACGTTTATTATTTGGGGTGCTCTACACGCGCTATTTTATTTTATTCAAACTTATTACAGTAAACATTTAAAGTCTGTTAAAATTTTACCAGCTAACATTGTTAAAATATTCAATATTGCAATTACATTTATAGCGGTTACATTTGCTTGGATATTTTTTAGAGCTGAATCTTTTTCTCATGCTATAAATTACATATCTGAAATTGGGTCTAGCAAGATACTGATTAACCCTATTAGTCATTTTAAAAGTATGGGGGCTGCTGTCCAGCCTTTCGTAATCATAATTAGTTTAATATATTTAAGTGTCTTTGAAATCTCAAATAGAAATGCGTCTTATTCATTTCAAGTTGGTAATTATAAAGCTCCAGCTAGAACTCTAATATATTGCTCTTTATTATTATTAATAATATTTTTTAGAGCCACGAATGGTTCTGTTGATTTTATTTATTTCCAATTTTAAAGCTTACTATTATGAGAAAGATTTTAATAAAATTAACCCCTTATTTAGTAGCTTTTATAGTGATTAACTTTATTTTTTATAAAACTAGCGGTTTTTATAAACAAGAAAGAAAATATATTGAAAGAATAGAATCTGCAATTAATGCAAAGTCTGAGGTGGTTTTTCTTGGAGATTCTCATGTTGAAACAATTAAACGTTTAGATTTATCTGAAAACATTGGTAATCTAGCATTTGGTGCTGATGGTATAAATGAAATGTATGTAAAAGCACTAACAATGCTTAAGTACAATGAAAATTTAAAATATGTTTTCATTGCCACTGAACCTCAAATTTTCAATAGCTCATTATCATCAAACAGCACTTTTTTAAATAAATATTTATTAAAAATTAATGATAGTTTAAATGTTTATAATAAATCAAAATTAAATTTAATTACTGAAAGAATTCCATTATCCAATGATAGTTATTTAAAGTTTGTGCTAAATAAAATTTACTTAAATTTCAAGTTGGATATGGGTAGTGACGATAGAGAATGGGCTAAACTTACAGATTCTGAAAGAATAGAAATTGCTTCTAAAACAGGGAAGTTAGATCACAGTGCCATAATGAAAAATAAAGATTACCTAGAAACTTTTAAAACATTAGTCCGCATTTGTAAATCTAATAATATTACTGTTATTGGAGTTAGATTTCCTGTAAGTAAAGATTATATAGAACAGTGTAAAAGGGAAGATATTATTAAAGTTGATAACTTTATTAAAGATTTAAACCTTGATATGCATTTAGATTATTCTAATAGAATAATTGATCCAGAATATTTTGATGATGAAGATCATTTAAATAAAGAAGGTATGGAAAAATTGTCAGACATAATTTTTAAGGAAACAAACATTAAAATCACTAATTAATCCTTGTTATTTGTTTTAATAGCTAAGGAATACGTATTATACAATGGCTAATTTAATATCAGTTATAGTACCAGTTTACAACGCAGAAAAATATTTAGTGCGCTGCATTAATAGTATATGTAATCAAACTTATAAAAAATTAGAAATTATTTTGGTTAACGATGGCTCTTCTGACAATAGTAAGTCTATTTGTGAAGCATTTCAAAAAAACGACCCTCGTTTAGTACTTATAAATCAAAAAAATGGCGGGTCTAGTATTGCAAGAAATACTGGTTTAGAAAATGCTACTGGTGATATTATTTCTTTCATAGATAGTGATGATTATATTGAAGAAGTAATGCTAGAAAAGATGTTTCAATTGATGACTAAAAACAATCTTGATGTTATTGAAATAGAAAGAAATGCAGTATATGATAAAAAAGTATTTGATAACAGTTTTACAATAGAAGATCCAATTACTTCAACTGAAAGAATATTAAGAACAACCGCTTTTCAGGTATGGAAAAGAATATATAAAAGACATGTTGTTGAGAATATGAGATTTATACCTAACATTATACATCAAGACGTGTTTTTCACCATTGATGTAATTAATAAAGTACCTAACATAGGTTATTTGAATAATCCATTATATATATATAACAGAGAAAGTATCGGAATTATAAGAAGCAAATATTCTGAAATGAAAAGAGACATTGCTATTAGAGCTACAGAATATATAGCTGCAAATATACCAAAGGATGTTAGGTTAGAAAAAGTGATGAATGAATACATTGTTAGTTATTATACTGATCATTACTTTCTATTAAGCAGAAATAATTCTTTTGATATTGAAAGAAAATATCGCAAGAAATTGAAAAAGGAAATAATCAAAGCCTACGACTTATCAAAAATCAGGCTTCGTTCATTTTTGGTTATAGCAATGCCAACTAAATTTATGGAATTTATTTCGACTTCATATCAATCAATTAAATCAAAGTAAATAATTAAGTGTCATACAAATGTCAAGATTAGCATTAACAATAAAGAACGCTTGGATTGCTTTAGTCTTCCACATTGTATATGTGATTATTCAATTTTATTCAAGAAATATTTTTTTGGATAATTTAGGGGATGAATTTATGGGAGTTGTAGGTACATTAAAAAGTATTTTGCAATTTTTAAATTTATCAGAACTCGGCATTGGTGCAGCTGTTGGGTTTTCGCTTTACAAACCAATTTTTGAAAAAAATCAAGAAAAAATTAATGAAATTATTGGCTACTTAGGTTTCCTTTATAAGAGAATAGGTTTATTTGTAATAGTAACCTCTTCCGTTTTAATGCTGTTTTTTCCCTATATATTTCAGAATACTGAAATTAATCTTGGAATAATATTATTCTTATTTGTTGCATTATTAACTAGTAATCTATTAAGTTATTTTTTTGCTTACCATGTATTTCTAATGGAAGCAGATCAAAAAGGTTATGTAAACATCTCAATTAACCAGTCTGTATTTGTTTTAAGACTCATTCTTCAATGTATAGTTTTAATCTATTTTGAAAGCATAATACTTTGGATTCTTCTTGAACTGATTACACCTTTAATCTATATTTATATTTTAAGAAAAAAAATAAAAAAAACTTATCCTTGGTTAATTTTTAAATTTAAAACAACGAAAGAAATTAGAAATAGAAATCAGGCATTACTCAAAAAAATTAAGCAGTTAAGTTTTCATAAAATTGGAGGTTTTGTATCAAATGGTACAGATAACATCTTGATATTTTCGTTAATAAGTCCTGCTACCGTTGCTTTTGTAGGCAACTATCAGTTAGTGATGAATAATATTAACACATTGGTTAGCCAAGTTTTTAAAGGCACTAACGCAAGTGTAGGTAATTTAGTAGCAGAAAATGATATTAACAATATGACTAAGGTTTTCTGGGAAATGATGGCTTTACGTTTTTTCTTTGCTGGTTGTGCTTCCTTGATGATTTATATAGGCTTTGATGATTTAATAACGATATGGTTAGGAGATAAATATTTGATGTCACATAATATTCTTTTAGCCTTAATAATTATCTTTTTCATACTTCAAGTAAGGCAGCCTGTAGATAGTTTTAAACAAGCCTATGGTTTATATGCAGATATATGGGCTCCTTTAGTACAGAGTGTTTTAAACCTTGGCTTATCAATAATTTTTATCATAAAACTTGGAGTAATTGGAGTTTTTATTGGTACCATTTTAAGTCAAATTACTGTTATTTTAATCTGGAGACCTTACTATTTGTTTTCTCAAGGATTTAAAATTAGCACATTCACTTATTGGAAAGGGTTTGTCTCTCATCTTTTTTATCTAGCAATATCATTTGGTATTTTTTATTATATATCTACCTTTTTAGAATTTGAAACAAGTACCAATTTGTTATCTTTGATGTTAAGACTTTTTGTTTTTGGGGGTATTTATTCCATAACTTATTTTTTAGTTTTAATAGCTTTTAGCAAAGGCTTTAAAAATCTCGTTTATAGATTTAAGTTTTATCTAATAAAATAATTTATTATTACTTATTAAAAGAAAAAAAACAGAATGAAATATTTTATTGGAGGACTTATAGTTTTATTTGCTTCTTACACTGATATCTTTTTGTTTAGATCTAATATAATACCAGTTCCACCTTCTTCTTTTTTAATCCCTCTTTTTATGGGATTATGCTTAATCAATTATTCTATAAAAGATTTAATTGATATTTTTAAATACCATAGTTTTAGAATACTATTTATAGTACTTTTGTTTTCTTTAATATATGCCGGTTTCTCTAAAGCGAAGAGCTCTATTATAACAGAGAAAATTGTACTAAATATCATTACTTTATTACTTTATACTTTTATTCTACATTTCTTTAGAACAGAAAGTAAAAAAACTGTTATAACTGTTTTAATATCATCTTTTGCTGTCCTTGTAGGGAGTTTTTTTTACGACTTTTTTATTGGCCTGCCTAATTACGGTCAAAAGTTTGCTGAAAGTGTTAGAAAAGGAGGATTTGGAGAGAACCCCAATCAAGCAGCATCAGGAATAAAATTTTTAGCTTTAGCAATATTAGTATTAATAAATAAAGATAAAAAACTAAGATATATTATAATAACCCTAATGGTTGCAGCTGTATTTCTTACTCTTTCCCGAAGTGGAATGGCTTCTGTAATTTTTATATTGATTTTTGGTACTATGAATAATTGGAGTGAAGACACAAATCTTAATCCAAAGATAGTCATAACAAGTGTTTTTAAACTTGTTATGATATTTGCTGTTTTATATATATCCCTTTTATCTTTTGCTGAAATAATTAAAGAAAATTTTCCTGCTTTCACAAGAGGTGCTGCAGGTCAACGAATGGATATGCTTCTCGGAAAAAGTGAGGTGAAAATTGATGAAGGAGGTGATAGCGGTGGACGATCCGATTTACTAGTTATGTTCTTTTACGACTTCTTAGATAATCCTTGGGGAAGAGGTACTGGCTATAGCTCTGATAAAAACTTCAACCGATTGAATTCTCATAATTATTTTTTATACTTAGGTATCAATTTTGGGATATTGGCATTATTATTTTATTTATTCTACACAGCTTATAGTTTAAATATAGCTATCAAATATGATCAATTTTATTATTTAATATTTACCGTTTTAATCATTTTCGAGTGCTTTGTCTCACATAACATTTGGTATACAAGAACTCTTATAGTATGTCTAGCATTTTTTGATAGCCGTGTTTACAAAAATATAAACCAAAAAAGAGTGAATTATTTAGCATGAATATAAATATTATTGTTATAAATGAATAAAAAAAAGAAAATTGTGTTCGTACTTCCAGAAATAACGGCAGGTGGCGCTGAAAGAGTTATGTCTTTTGTAGCACAAAATTTATCTAAAAAGGATTTTGATGTTTCTCTGTGGGCCGCAGGATTTGAAAAAAACACAAAATATGATGTTGACGGTCTTAATGTGGAATATTTTAATAAGCCAAGAGTTTTGACAGCTATTCCTGGCTTTTTCTTTGCTTTAATAAAAACAAGTCCTAATATTGTTATAAGTTCGATATCACATTTAAATATTGCAATGGGTTTGTTGTCTGTTTTCTTTCCTAAAACAAAATTTATTGGTAGAGAAGCTAATGTTTTAAGTATAAAAAAACAATTTGGTAAAAAAAAGAAAAGCATCATTGGTGAAATTTCATCTTCTAAAATAGGATATCGTTGTTTAGATATTATTCTTTGCCAATCGAAAGATATGTTTAACGACATGAAGTTAAATTATAATATCCCATCAGATAAGATGCGAATTATAAATAATCCCATTACTGATGCTTTTAGTTTTAAAGTAAAAGAAAACAAAAAAGATGATGTTGTAAAATTCATAACTGTTGCTAGGTTAAAGAAACAAAAAGGGCATGAACGTATTATTCGTGCAATAGCAACATTAAATTTCCCATATAAATATACAATAGTTGGAGATGGTCCCGAAAAGGAGAATCTGTTTAATTTAATTAATGAATTAGGAATAAGAGATAATATAGTTCATATCCCTTATACAAATGATGTATCTAAGTATCTTGCAATGAACGATTTTTTCCTTCAAGGCTCATTTGTTGAAGGCTTTCCCAATTGTTTAATAGAAAGCTGCTCTGTTGGAACTCCTATTATAGCTTATAGAGCTCCTGGAGGGTTAAATGAAATAATAGAAGAAGGTGTTAATGGATTTATAGCTGACAATGATGAAGAATTTGTTAAAAATATAATTAAGTCAACTTCAATGAGTCAATGGAATTCAAAACGTGTTAGTGATTCAGTAGTAAAAAAGTTTAATAAAGCATTAATAATTGAGAAATATGAGAAATTATTTCATGAACTATCTGCTAACTAATTTGAAAAGCTAATGAATCTTGGTATTTTAATTTATTCATTATCTGGTGGTGGAGCAGAAAGAGCTGTTTCTCACCTCCTAGCCTATTGTATTGATAATAAAATTAAAGTGCATCTTATTTTGATGAGCACAACTATTAAATATGAAATACCTAGTGAAATTGAAATACATTACATTGAGAAATCTAATCCTAATGAACATGGTATTATCAAAACATTAAAAATTCCTTTTTTAGCATGCAAATATTCTAGACTTTTAAAGCAATTAGAAATTACTCATAGTTTAAGCTTTTTAACTAGACCATCTTTTATAAATATTATTTCAAGTAAGCTAACAAGTTATCGTTTTAAAGTAATCACTAATGAACGAGCATTTCCCAGTCTTCAATATAGTTATCCAAGTTTTCAATCTTCTTTCAATAAAAGAATGATTCGTTTACTTTATAAAAAATCAGATCTTATTATATCGAATTCTCATGGAAACGCTAATGATTTGATAGAGAATTTTAGCGTGCCTAATGATAAAATGAGGGTGATTCATAATCCTATTGATTTAGAAAAAATAGATACAATAGAAGGATTAAATGATTTTTTTGATAACAAAAAACTCAATCTAGTAACCCTTGGTCGTTTGGATATTGGTAAAAACCATAGCATGCTTATAAATGCAATAAGCAAATTAAACAACCCAATATTAAGATTATATATATTTGGAGTTGGAAATATGAAAAAGGAGTTAGAATCTCAAATCAAAGAACTAAAGTTAGAAGAACAGGTTATATTAGCAGGATTTGATCCTAACCCTTACAAATATTTAAAAAAGGCTGACTTATTTATATTTGGCTCTAATCATGAAGGATTCCCTAATGTTTTACTTGAAGCTATGTCTTGCGGCTTACCCATTTTAACAACAAACTGTCAATCTGGTCCAAGCGAAATTATGAAATTAAAAACCGTTGTAAATGATATAATGATAACAGATTATGGAATATTAGTACCTATAAAGAATGCTGAATTAATGGCGAAAGGAATTAACTATTTCATTTCTAACAAGTCTTATCTAAATAGTTGTAAACCTCATGTTTTAAGGCGTGCAGAAGATTTTAGAAAAAATAAAATATTAAAAAAATATATAGATGTAATTAGTTCTACTAACTAATTATGTGAAATAAAAAGTAAACCCATGTGTGGAATTAACGGAATAATAAATAAAACCAGTTGTAGTAAAAATGAAATAACTACAGCGCTAACTAAAATGAATAATTTAATTATTCATAGAGGCCCTGATGAAGATGGTTTTATAGCTACCAAACAGGATGATTTTTCTTTAGGAATGGCTATGAGAAGGTTATCTATTATTGATTTATCTACAGGAAGACAACCTATATATTCTGATGACAAAAAAATAGTCATCGTATTTAATGGTGAAATTTATAATTATAGAGCCCTTAAATCAAAATTAGAAGCGTCCGGAACTACCTTTAAAACAAACAGTGATACTGAGGTTATTTTAAAATTATATGAAAAACATGGTACAGAGTCATTTAAATGGTTAGATGGTATGTACGGTTTCAGTATTTACGATCAACATAAAAATAAGGTATTTATAGCTAGAGATTTTTTTGGAGAAAAGCCACTTTACTATACTAATACAAACAAACAGTTTATTTGGGCTTCAGAATTAAAATCAATAGTTAATGTATTAGATTTTAAACCAGAAATATCAAAAAAGGGCTTAAATCTTTTTTTAAGACTAACTTATATTCCTGCGCCCTATTCGATATATGATAATGTTTTTAAATTGGAAGCAAATCATTTTATCGAATATGATTTAAAAACAAATTCATATGAAATAAACAAGATTAGCCAAGAAACACTACCAAAAACAGAAAAAATAAGTTTTGAAGACGCAAAAAAAAATGTTAGAGACTTAGTTTATGAAAGTGTAGAAAGTAGATCTATTGCAGATGTTCCATTAGGCACATTTTTATCTGGTGGTGTTGATTCGTCAATTGTTTCGCTGTGTCTATCGCAATCCGCAAACAAAAAAATTGAAACATTTTCAATAGGTTTTAAAGAGGCTAAATCTGATGAAACAGATAAATCACAACTTGTTGCAAAAATGATTGGTAGTAATCATCATGAATTTAAGATTGGTGAAGATGATTTAAAGGATAATATTCATGAAATATTATTAAACTTCGATGAACCTTTTTCTGATACTGCAGCACTCCCCACCTATTTCGTTTCTAAAAAAACTAAAGATTTTGTAAAAGTAGCATTAACTGGTGATGGTGGTGATGAAGTTTTTGGAGGTTACAATAAATACTATGTAGGTAAAATGAATACACGGTATACTAATATTGTTCCCAAACCTATTCATAACATATTATTAAATTCATCAAAGTATTTATTAGCAACAAAAAGTGATAATAGAGGAAAACGCTTTAAAATAAAAAAAATGCTGAAAGCGGTTAGTTATGAAGGTGATCAATATTGGGATATTATTTCATTGGCTAATAGTGAGTTAGAATTATCACAAATTTTAAACCCCTCCCATTATATAGATGATTTATTCGGTGAATATAAAGATAGGTTATATAGTGATAAGGCTGAATCACTTACTGAGTTTAGACACATAGATAAAATATTAAGTTTGGAGGGAGGCATGCTTGCCAAAGTAGATAGAACAAGTATGCAAAATTCTTTAGAATGTAGAGCGCCTTTTTTGAATAAAAAATTATGGGACTATACAAATACACTTCCCGAAAGCTATTTAATGAAAGGTTGGAATAAAAAACATATATTAAAAGAGGCTTTTAAAGATCAATTTCCTGATGAGTTTTTAGAAAAAAGTAAACAAGGCTTTGGTTCTCCAACAGGAAATTGGTTAAGGCAAAGTTTACGGAAAGAGCTTGAAAGCTATATTGAACCAAAAATGCTAGAACAACAAGGTATTTTTAACACAAATATTATTACAAAATTAGTTAAAGATCATTTAGAAAGTAAACGAGACAATACATTTAGAGTGTGGTCTTTTTTCTGTTTTCAAAAATGGTATAGTTTTAATTACTTAAACAATTAACATTTTTATTAAATGGAAAACAAAAGAATATTAATTGTTGGGTCTACTTCAGCATCATTAATAAATTTTAGAGGCGATTTTATTAAAAGTTTAGTAAAAAATGGGTTTGAAGTATTCGCAGCTGCTCCAGAATTTGATAAAAAAACATATGATCAGCTTATTGATTATGGGGCTACGCCTATTGAATTCAAACTTCAAAGGACAGGGATGAACCCTATTAAGGATGCAAAAACAATTTTAGAGTTAAAAAAAATCATAAGCAATAATAGCATCGATTTAGTATTTCCTTACACCGTAAAACCAGTTATCTATGGTTCCATTGCAGCAAAATTATGTAAAGTGTCTGTGATTTCATTAATTACAGGATTAGGTTTTGCTTTTACGGGTTTAACCTTAAAAGCAAGAGTATTACAACGACTTAATGAGTTTTTATATAAAATATCTATTCGTAAAAATAAAGTCATTGTATTTCAGAATTCTGATGATTATAACTTGTTTTTAAAAAGAAGGATAATAAAGAAAAAAAATAAAGTTGAATTTGTAAACGGATCTGGTGTTAATTTAGATAAATATAGATATCGTATTAATAATAATATGAGTGATAATATAAGCTTTCTTTTTATAGCTCGTTTAATTCAAGAAAAAGGAATAGGTCTTTACATTGATGCCGCAGAAGTTTTGAAAAAAAAATACCCAAATGCAATATTTCACGTTATTGGTTATGTTGATGAATCACCTTCAGCAATAAAATTAGAAAAATTGAATGCCTTACATACAGAGGGAATTATAATATACCACGGCCCTCAAAAAAACATAGCAGATCATCTTTATAAAAGAGATGTTTTTGTACTACCAACTTATTACAGAGAAGGTGTTCCAAGATCTATATTAGAAGCTTTATCAGTTGGTCTTCCTATTATCACAACTAATACCCCTGGTTGCAAAGAAACTGTAAAAAAAGACAAGAATGGTTTTTTAATTAAGCCACAAAACTTGGAAGAATTAATAACAGCTATGGAATATTTTATAACAAATAAAGCTAAGATAAAAGAAATGGGAATTCATAGTAGAAAATATGCTGAAGAAAAATTTGACGTAGATATAATAAATAATAAACTTATCAGTATTGTTAAATCGGCTTTAAGGCATTAACCTTCTATATACAAATAATTTGAGCTGCTTAAAATGAAAAATTTATATAAATATATCAATATAAGTGCAATATTACTGGTAATTACACTAATTGTTGGGGTTTTAAGTTCTTATATTAATCTTGGGGTTTTTAGCGTGTTTTTTAGTGTGTTTTTACCTCTTCTTTTTATTATAAATATTTTTTTTATCGTCTATGGAATACGTAAAAAAAAATATTTTTATTTTACCGGTATCTTTTTATTTATAATTTGTTTTGAGTTTTTTTTTCAATTTTCAATAAAAAAAGCAGTGCAACCTTCACCAGAAGCTATAAGTTTATTGTCTTATAATGTTAGAGAGTTTAATGCAGATAATGATATAAATGAAGAAGGAATTGCTAATAAAATTTTAAATTTTGTTGAGAGTGTAAACCCCGATATTCTTGTCTTACAAGAATCTGAAATTAAAGCAAGCCAAAAAATAAAAAACTATCCCCATAAGTTTATAGGTTATAGAAAAGGCAAAAGCAAAACGCTTCTTGCTATGTATTCCAAATATCCAATTATAAAAAGAGGTTATATAGATTTTCCTAACACATTAAATAATGCCATGTACGCTGATATTAAAATACTCCAAGATACTATTAGAGTCTTTAATATGCACTTACAATCTTTTGGAGTTGAATTGAATTCTGCAAAAGAAAATAATAACAGATTCTCAAGTTTTTTTAGCAAAATTAATGGCAGTATTTCTAAACAAATTCAACAAGCTAAGTTGGTTAAAGCAGAAATAAACCAATCCTCAAAAAAAGTTATTGTTTGTGGGGATTTTAATTCTACACAATTTTCATTACCATATAGGGTTTTAAAAAAAGGATTAGCGGACTCGTTTATCAGTAAAGGCAGTGGTTTAGGAGCTACTTTTTCTTTATCATATTATCCGCTTAGACTTGATTTTTTCTTACTAGACAAAAGATTAAAGATCGTTAATCACAATAATTTTAATTTAAATTTGTCAGATCATGAACCCATATTACTTAATTTTACTCTTTAAAACACTAAACACTAAACACTAAATAATGAAAAAAAATAAAAGGGTTAGAATATATGGTTCTGGCGGTCACTCTCAAGTTATAAAGGACGTCTTAGAATTAAACGATTATAATGTTACAGAAGTCTTTGATGATAAACCTGAAGGCGTGCATCATGCAAGTACCCACGTGGTGAACGGCGCTAGGAAAAACATTAACGAATTCCCTCATGAAGGCCCCTCGGTGATTATTGCTGTTGGTATTAATGCTGAAAGAGCTGAAATTTCCAATTTTCTTAATTGTACTTATGAACGAGCTATCCATCAGTCTGCTATTATTTCTGATAAGTCAACAATTGGAGAAGGAACTGTTGTTTTTGCAGGCGCGATAATTCAGCCAAATACTGCAATTGGCAAGCATGTAATAATAAATACTGGCGCAAGTGTGGACCACGATAATATAATTGGAGATTTTGCTCATATCTCTCCAAAAGCAGCCCTTTGTGGTCATGTAGAAGTTGGTGAAGGCACACATATTGGTGTTGGAGCAGTAGTTATTCCTAAAGTAAAAATTGGTAAATGGTGTACCATTGGAGCCGGAACCATTGTACTTAAGGATATCCCTGATTATTCTACAGTTGTTGGAAACCCTGGGAAAATTATTAAAACTAAATCGCTTTAATTAATAAACATACCATCTGAAGCAATTATTTTATATTTATAAAAGTTGACAAGTCATAAATCGATTTACTTATAACTAGTTGTCTAATTTAATTGTATCTAATCGTTTTTTTAATTTTTTAATCCATTGAAAAATTACCTTTGAATATGTATCAGGCTTTCGTTAAAAGATTTTTTGATTTTTCTTTATCATTAACTGGATTAATAATACTATCGCCTATTATTATTATAATTTTGTTAGTATTAGTATGCTACAATAATGGTAGTCCATTTTTTTTACAAACTAGACCAGGTAAAAAAGGAAGGCCATTTAAAATAATAAAGTTCAAGACTATGCGTGATTCAATAAAGGGCTTAAAGGATGAAGAACATAGTATAGCTAGAGTTACTAAGTTAGGAGCATTTCTTCGAAAATATTCTTTAGATGAAATCCTTCAATTAGTTAATGTTCTAAAAGGTAACATGAGTATTATTGGACCTAGACCCCTTTTGATGCAGTACATGCCTTTATATGATGAAAATCAAGCAAAAAGACATTTAGTGCGCCCTGGAATTACTGGTTGGGCTCAAGTTAATGGAAGAAATGCTATAAACTGGAACGAAAAATTTAATTATGATATCTGGTATGTGGACAATATGTCCTTTAAACTTGACTTGAAAATATTTATTTTAACAATATATAAAGTGATGAAAAAAGAGGGCGTTAATAAGAAGGAAGGGGCTATAATGCATGAATGGAATGGAAATAATTAGTATAAAATATATTCAACTAAGTTATATAATTAATAGCATAAATTTTAACTGTTTTATGAATAAAAAATTATAAGATTATGACAAAATCAAACAACAATAGTGTTGACATCACATTTATTGGAGCAGGAATTTCAACTGCCTACACGCTTATTAGCTTTATAGAGAAATTAAGTAACCTTAATAATAACTCTAAGATTGTAAAAATTAATGTTATTGATAAGTACCCCGAATTTTTTTACGGTATCCCTTATGGCGAAAGATCTGGTAATACAGTATTATTAATTAATTCTTTAAGAAATTTTTTACCCGAGAAAGAAAGAAAAATCTTTATTAATTGGTTAAAAAAAAACAAAGATATTTTAATCAATGAATTTTTGGCATTAGGAGGAAAACAATCAAATCGTTGGTATGAAAATAATCAAAAGGATATAAACCAAGGTCAATGGGAAGAACTTTTTATTCCTCGGTATTTTTTTGGAAAATATATAGTTGAAAAAGTAAAACAATCTATAGCAGATGCTATAAAAGAAGCTTTTATTGAAATTAATTTCATTACAGCTGAAGTAATAGACTTAACAAAAGAAGATGGTAAGTTTAACTTAAAGTTAGGGAATAATACTACTTTGTGTTCTAATAAAGTTGTCTTGAGTGTAGGATCCATGCCTACTAAAAAAGTTTTTACTGAAAAACTAAACTTTGAAGACACAAATTTTCTAATGATTAATGATATTTATAATAAAACATTGGATATCAACTTTAAAAAAATTGAAAACTTTATTAAAAAAAGAAAATCTCAAGTCACAAATGTTTTAATAATAGGGGCTAATGCAAGTGCATTAGAATCTATATATAAAATAAACAATCAAGAAGACTTAAATAATTCTGTTACTAAATACTATGTGCTTTCTACTCATGGGCTAATGCCGGATTCAGAAATTAATCATCAATTAAATAATACTTATATCCCAAAAAATCTTGAAAACCTTAAAAGTAGTAGCTCTTTAACGGCAAAACAAATTGCTGATGCTGTTTATTTAGATTTAGACATCGCTGAAGATCTCAATCTTGGAGCGGCTTCAACGGTTGATATAATTTCTAATGCTTTTGGGAACTTACTTAATAAGTTAAATGAAGAAGAATTAGAAATTTTTGCTTGTAAGTATGGAAATGAAATTGGTAGAAGACAGCGTTGTGCTGGAATACATTATACAAGTGTAGTAGATAATCTTCGAAATGAAAATAAAATTATTCATAAGGCTGGAAGGTTTTTAAATATTTCAAAAGAAAATGATTCTACCTACAAAGTTAGTTATACAGATACTAAAACCAAAGAGCTACGCTTCTTTACTAATATTCATTTAGTAATTAATTGTATTGGAAGTATTAATTTAGAAAGTGATAAAGTTCCAAAGGTTATTAAAAGTTTAATCGAAAATGGTATTTGTATTCCAAATGATTCGAAAATTGGTTTTAAAGTTAACAAACGCTTTGAAACTAAGGAGAATTTTCATGTTGCTGGCCCATTACTTGCTGGTAATGTTATTAACGAGAGACCTTTATGGCACTTAGAACATTGTGCGAGAATAATTTGGTCATCAAACCTTTTAGGTGAATGTTTAATTTAAGTAAAAAAAATTGAAAATAGAAATTCTTACAAAAAAAAATGAATGGGATGAATTTTTAAAAAGTGTTAATGACTATGATTTTTATCATACTTATGATTATCATCAAATTTCAAAGTCAGAATCAGATGATGCCGTATTAATTAAATATACAAATTCAAGATACGATAAAGATATATTCATTGGGTTGCCATTATTGATAAGAAAGATAGAAGGCACTGAATATTATGATGCCATATCGGTTTATGGTTACTCAGGACCAATAGGCAGTAAAACTCCATTAAATTTCAGTACCTCAAATTATGAAAAAACTTTGCTTGATTTTTTTAATAAAGAAAAAATTATCAGTGTTTTTATGAGGCTAAATCCCTATTTAAAATTTCAGAATATTTTTTTTTCAAATTTAGGAGAGTCATCCAATTTTGGGGAGCTATCCTATTTAGGAAAAATAGTTAATATCAATTTATCTTTACCATTAGAAGACCAAAGAAGAAATTATCAAAGGAGATTAAAAACCCATATTAATAAAGCTAATAGACTTTTAACATTAAAAGTTGCAGAAACTAAAGAAGATTTTCAACAATTTAAAGTTTTATATTACGAGAATATGAAGCGCATAAAAGCTAAAGACCATTATTTTTTTTGTGATGACTATTTTGAAAAGTTTAATATATCAAAGGATTTTAAAACAGAGGTCTTACTTGCTATTGATAATGAAACTGAAAAGGTAGTAGCAGGCTGTATGTTTATAAAAACAAACACTATGATACAATATCATTTATCTGGGTCTGACGAAAAATTTCTACATTTAAATGGAACAAAATTTCTTATAGATCAAATGAGATTAAAAGCAACCGAAGAAGGCTATAGAAACTTTAACCTTGGCGGTGGTTTAGGCGCAAATGAAAATGATTCTTTATTTCGATTCAAATCCTCTTTCTCAGATGAATACCATCCGTTTTTTGTATGGAAACTTATTACCAACCAAAAAATCTATAAAGAGATTTGTAAAAAAAATAATATTAATTACAAAAGTTCCACTTTTTTTCCTTTATATCGATTGAATGAAAACTTATAGTTTATTTTAATTTAGGTTAAATGATAATTGCAATTTAAAACTAATGTCAAAACAAAATAAAGATCTTTTTTCGAATCAATTGTTTCAGGAATGGTCGAAAAAAGAAGACCTATTGCCAATAGAAAAATATTTTTTAGAAAAATATCTAGCAAATAAAAAAGGAAAAGTAGTTGAAGCAGGGACTGGTGGAGGTAGAATAATTTTTGAAATAGAAAAACTTGGTTTTACAAATTTAGAAGCATTTGATTATGTTGAAAGTATGATAAGTTTTTGCAATGTGAAAAAGAGACATTTAAATTCTTCAATAAACTTCAAAAATGCAGATGCAACAAAACTTATTCCCGATTATAGTGAAAAGGAATTTGATTATTTAATTTATTTGCAACAAGTGCTATGTTTTCTTGATAAAGACTTACTTCCTAAAGCCTTAAATGAAGCTTATAGAGTTGGAAAACAAGACAGTATTTATATTTATTCATTTCTTAATTGGAACTCTAAATTTTATAATCCAATTTTGAGTATAATGGTAAACTTTTTTAGAATTTTAAGAGGTGAAAAAACAAATAAGTACGAATTGCCTTGGTTAATTTTAAATGAAAAAATTAATTGGAAATTTCTAAATAAAAATCAACCACAAAATATTTGGTTTAGAAAAAACCGTATACTAGATATTCTTAAAAAGAATGGGTTTTCCATAATTGAGGTTAAAAGTCAAGTAGATACTGCTGATAAAATGGGGCACTTACATATTGCCTGCAAAAAAACCAATTAAATACAAATACAATCATTTAAATGTTTAATGAAAACAAAAAACAGTCCTTTTTCTGCTAATATTTTTCAAATAATTTGGATAAAACACTTTATTTCAAACAAATCTGTAAATACATTTAAATTTATTGATGGTGTGAATTTTTATAAGAGTCGTTTTTCTCTTTTTGTGAATGTTGGGAAAAATTTGACCAAAGGAAATACTTATAAAATTAATAATTATAACGATTACAAAAACAACACCTTTATAATTTATGATGTTTTACCTCATTTACGAAAAGAGCCAAATAATCTGCCAGAAAACATTGGTGTTTTAAAATCAATACAATACCCAGGTTATTTAATACACTTAGATAAATTTAAAAATATTGATGATTACTTATTAAATACTTTTAGTAAGAATACCAGAATGAAAATGCGCAAGTTTACAAAGCGTTTAGATGAATGTTTTGAGATCTCTACAAAGATGTTTTTTGGAAATATAGATAAAACCGAATATGATAGAATATTTGAAAATTTCATGACTTTATTACAAAAAAGGTATTCTGAAAAGGCGATATCATATAATAATATGCATCCGTCAGAATGGAACTTTTATAAAGAAGTAGCCTACCCTTTAATATTAGAAAAAAAAGCTTCTCTATTTGTAGTCTACGATAAAAATAAACCTATTGCGATTACTTATAATTACCACACAGAAGATTCACTAATAGATGCGATTACTGTTTTTGATATAGATTATTCTAAGTTCAATATTGGTTACGTAAATAATTTAAAAATTTTGAATTGGTGCTTCGATAATCATTTAAAAATACTAGATTTTTCTAAAGGGTATTTTGATTATAAGAAAAGAATGTGCACCCTAGAATATGATTTTGAATATCACATCATTTTCGACAAAAAGTCAGTTATATCAAAACTGATAGCCCAAGCTTATTATAATTTTCTTGAATTTAAAACGCATTTAAGGAATAAGAATATAGATGTGAAATTTCATGAATTTACTTATCGTCTTAAAAATAAGATACAATCAACAACAAAAGAACAAATTGAAATAACAAAACTTGAGAAGTTACCAGATTCTAAAGATTTAATAAAAATAAATATCGAAAAAGACTTAAATTATTCATTTTTAAATAAATATGTATACGATTTTCTATATCTTGTTGTAAAATCTTATAATGAAATTGAATTGTGTAAGGTTAACAATGACAATGACGATGAAACATTTATAATGTCATGCGATTCTCTGATACAGCAAATAAAATTCATAAACTAACCCAATGAAAAAGTTATTTGTAAAAAGCACTTTATATCTATTTCTAATAATAATTGCATTAGAAGTTTTTGTTAGAGCTTTTCATTTATACACTGAAACTCCTGTAAGATATATTGATGAGTTTAATGTTGAAAAGAGTTTATCAAATCAAACAGGACATGCAGTAACGGGAAATAGAAAACAAAACTACTCTGAGTACAGAATCAATGGTTTTGGATTTAATTCTTTTAGAGAGTTTACCCCTACTGAAGAAAAAATTGAAGTTGCTTTAATTGGTGATTCTTTTATTGAAGGTTTTCATCAAGATTACTTTGATTCAACCGGTAGAAAAATTGAAAATATACTTCAAAATATCGAGATTTATGAATACGGTTATGGCGGCTATGATTTGGCAAATCAGCTATACTTAGTTCATACCTATAAAGAACATTTCGATAAAATTGATCATATTATTTTTTATTTGAAATATGAAAATGATTTAAAAAACAATACCTATGTACCTAATCATAGTAGAATTGCTTTACTGAAATCATTGCCATTCAGAATTAGAGATAATTTTAAACTACTTTCCTATGCATCATCAATAGGAATAGTTAATCCTATAAAAAAATTGGCTATTAGTATTATGAATGGTAAAAAAGAGCCAAGATTAAAACATGATTCTGATTTATTAAAAGAAGAATTAGAAAATCTAAAGAATTTCAAAACACTATTGGACACCTTAGGTTTTGATAAAAATAAAATGACATTTTTACTGAATTCAACTACAACAAACCATATTTTCTTAAATTATTGTAATGAAAAAGGATATCAAGTTATTGATTTTTCAGACGCATTTGAAAAATCAATAAATTCGCCTACTCTAATCTACGACATGCATTGGAATAATCATGGAAGAGATTTAATAGCTTTTGAAATTTCAAATTATTTAAAAACAAAGTTAAGCCTGTAATAGACTGAAGTTATATGGATAAAAAAATTATAATGATAGTTGGTGATTGGTACTACCCAAAAATGGTATACCAAAGTTTGAAGGATGAATTTAATATCGAGCATATTATTGTTGATAAGGGAGAAAGTATATCAAAACTATTGAAGCGTAGAATAAAAAGACTTGGTATAATTCATGTTGTTGGGCAGTTATTATTTAGAGTTATAGCTGTTTCATATATAAACGCAACTTCAAAAAAAAGATATCAGGAAATTCTTGATAGAAACAATATTAAAGAAGCTGATTTTGAATTAGAAAAAACAATAGAAGTAACCTCAATTAACTCAGAAGAAGGTCGAAAACTACTTAAAAAATTAAACCCTGACATTGTTGTAATTGTAACTACTAGAATTTTATCAAAAAAGACTTTAGAATCTATTAACGCTAAATTTATTAATATTCACTCTGGTATTACACCATATTATAGGGGCTTACATGGTGCATATTGGGCATTAATAAATAAAGACAAAGAAAACTGTGGTGTAACTGTTCATTTAGTAGATGAAGGTATTGATACTGGTGGCATTCTGTATCAGGATACTATAGTAGATGAGATAACCCCAAAAGACAATTTCATAAGTTATACATATTTACAATTATCAAAAGCACTACCACTCTTAAAAAAAGCAATTAATGATATAAAATCAGACAGTATAAAAATACAAAAACCCAAAGCTGATATTGGAAAAGAATTGTACTATCAACCTACTTTTTGGTTCTATCTTTATAAAAGATGGTTATATAAAATAAAATGACAATCTATATTTATTGAGTTGAAAATAAACTACTTCTCTAAAAGATAGTTACCAATTACTAATGCATCAAGCCCTGTTGAATAAAAGCATCTTAAGGCATCTTTAGGCGATTCTACAATTGGTTCACCTTGTATATTGAAACTAGTGTTTAGAACAACAGGAACTCCTGTTTTTGTAGCAAGTTTTTTTATTACATCATAATATAGCGGATGATGTTTTCCATCAACTGTTTGTAATCTTGCACTTCCATCTACATGTGTTATTGCAGGAATAACGGCTTGCTTATCTTTATGAACTTTACAGACTTTAAGCATAAAAGGCGCTTCCACTTCAAGATCAAAATAATCTTTATAAGATTCGACTAAGGCAGAAGGTGCAAAAGGTCTATAAGCTTCTCTATGCTTTACTTCTGCATTAATTTTATCCTTCATATCTGGAAAGGCAGGGTTTGCAAGAATGCTTCTGCTACCCAATGCTCTAGGCCCAATTTCCATGGCACCCTGAAACCAACCAATTATTTTGCCCTCAGATAATAATGATGCCGCTTTTTCACATATATCATCAAAATATTTAGGTTGAAGTTTGGCTGACTTAATAATCGTTTCAATTTCATCATTTGTATATTTAGTACCTAAATAGGGATTTGTATGCACAAAATTTCTAGGTTTTTTAAGTATTCCATTATATAAATAGTATGCAGCACCTATTGCCGTTCCATTATCGCCAGCTGCTGGCATTACATATACGTCTTTAAAGGATGTTTCTCTAACAATTCTTCCATTCATCACGCTATTTAATGAAACACCTCCAGAAATAACCAAATAGTCAGCTTTAGTTTTATAATAGAGTATTTTACACATCTCTAAAACTTTGTCTTCAAGCACACGTTGAAATGCAGCTGCTACATTTAGATGATTATCTTCAAACTCTCCCTTAGGGTCCCTTGGCTTTCCAAATATTTTTACAAATTTTTCGGAATACCTATTTTTTATAAGGAATTGATAGTTAAAATATGATAAATCTATCTTTAATTCTCCGTTGCTGTTAACACTTAACATTTTTTCAACCTCTTCTTTAAAAACACTAGGATCCCCCATAGGAGCAAGTCCCATGGTTTTTCCTTCATCATAATTAGGTGTAAACCCACAAAACTGTGTTGCAGTTTCATAAAAAGAACCTAGAGAATTTGGAAAAAAACTTTCTCCTAATAATTTTACTTCATTACCCTCTCCATGTCCTAACCAAGTTGTAGCCCATTCACCTGAGCCATCAATACCCAATAGTGCCGCTTTATCGTATGGAGATACATAAAATGTCCCTGCGACATGTGTTAAATGATGCTCTATAAAGTGCACTTCAGGAGAGTTTTTATCACCATTATATATTTTTTTATACCAAAGCTTAAAGCGCCTTTGTTTTGCATAAGCATTAACTAAATGATGGCCAAAGAAAGGCATAAAGTTTTTTAAATGTTTAATGATATAAACCAATTTTTTAAACCAATGTGTTTGTGGTTTAATTGAGACCGCTATATGATGGATATCTGAGTATTTAAGTCCTGCAATATCCAAACACTTTTTAATAGACAATTCAGGAAATGCTTGGGTATGTTTATCCCTGTTTAACCTTTCTTCTTCAATGGCACAAATAAGTTTTCCATCTTTTACAATACATGCTGTTGAGTCATGAAAGTAATAATTTAATCCTAATATTATCATACTTAAGGTTTTGCTAGATAAAGAAATTAATATTTATAAATTAATTATTCAATTTACAGAATAGAAAATCACTAACATCAAAAAATGCTTTCTATTATCTAATACAAAGGAGAATTTTAATTATTTATGTTTAATACTTTCTTATTAGTTTATCCTGAAGGATTTATATATTTACAAAGAGAGTATTACAAATAATAATTACCAAATGCTATCCCAGACAAATATTAAGATGCTAAAAATATCAAACTTTCAAAAAAATTAGTAATAGATTAAAAAAGTTGATGCTATAAAATTAGTTGATTTAAGTTAAAAAAAGAATGACTTATGTCATAAATAATAAGTGCTTATGCGAATTGTTAAAATCGATAAAGTGCAATAATTAATGATTCTTTTATTCAAGGTTTTCATCTTGATAAATATAACTCTGATAGCAAGAAAATTTGCATTTGAATTTCATTTATTATGTAGGTATGGATACTTGCAATATACTAAACCAGAATATTTTAATCGATAGTATTACACCTACAGATAGTTTTATGATATATTCTTATTTCTAATTGGTTAAAGAATTGCTATAATAAAAAAACTATGAAGGATAAACAGTTTAATAATTTCAAATGCCAAGTTAACGCCAAACCTCAAATCGACAATAAGCTTTTTTATCACCCAACACTATGGTTTTACTTGTATAATAGATGGTTTAAAGGGGTTAAGTAGATATCCATTTAAACTTCAATTTCTTTCTTTACCGTATTTACTAAATCACCAACATTCTCCATAGACATTAAATCCATCAATTTAAATTTAATATTAAAAGCTTTCTCAACATCATTCATAATAAGCAAATGTGTGATAGATTCCCATCCGTCAACATCTTTTGCTGTAGTTGTTTCATTTAACTCAAAATTATCATGTTCAAGCACTCTAACAAATGATTTTCTTAAAGTGGTTAAAATTTCTTCTTTATTCATTATTTATCAAATTTCTTAATTGCATTCTATCTATTTTTCCATTTTTATTATGAGGAAAATTATCTATAAAAAATACTTTTTTTGGAACCATATAATCTGCAAGTTTTAAACTTAGATGTTCAACTAAATCTTTAGTATCAAAATTAGAACTTTCTATAGCAAGTACAAGTTCATCGTTATTACTAGAGTTTTTAACATCTATTACAAGACTGTTTTTTGACCTTATAGATTTATGATTTCTAGCATGATACTCAATCTCTCCTAATTCAACCCTATAACCGCCTATTTTTACTTGAAAATCTTTTCTTCCAACATACATGTAATACCCATCTTCATCTCTAAAGCATAAATCTCCAGTTTTATAAAATCGTTTTATCTCACCTGAATCTGTTTTATGCATAAAAAAAGATGATGCATTTAATTCATCATTTTTCCAATAGCCAGAAGTTAGCTGATTACCTGATAAACACAACTCCCCTTCTATATTATTCGCAACTACATTATCATTGTTATCTAATATAATACAATCAACATTTTTAAAAGGCTTCCCTATAGATAATACGCCGTTATAAGCTTTATTCTCTTTATCAAAAGTGTATTGATAATAATTACTACATACAGTAAATTCTGTTGGTCCATAATGGTTTAAAACCTTGGCGTTTGGTATGCATTTAACCCATTCACTAACAACATCCTCATATAACTTCTCGCCTCCAAATATTGAATAGCGAACTGATGGCGCGTTGATTTCAGAAAAATATGGTCTTAAATAATAAATTATTGATGGAACCATTTTTAATACCGTTAGTTTGTACTTTTCTAAAAGTTTATATACATATAAATACTTTATGGTATTTGGAGGTACTGTATAGAGACAAGCTCCAACTAAAAGTGCTGGCAAAAGCGCTGTTAATGAAGCGTCAAATGTTAAATCATACATTTGCAAACACTTATCGGATGAATTTAATTTATAGTCTTCATCAATATCTAATTCTGTAACTAGTGCATTTAAGTTTTTAAAACTAATAGGAATTCCCTTTGGTATGCCTGTACTTCCACTTGTAAACAAAACATAAGCTACATTAGATTCATCAAATTTTATAGCGTCAATTATTGCATTATCATCAGATTCAATTTGATTAGCATTAATTATTTTGTAAGAAGAAAAATCTGATATGCTAGATGAATCAAAAACACATTTTACATTAATTAAATTTAAAATCTCTACGTTTCTACTTTTTGGAGCTGTTGGATTTATTGGTATATAGGCTTTTCCTTCCATCCATAAAGCAAATATTGTAGCATAAGTTTCTAAATCATTATTAGTAACTAATCCAATATAATTTTCAGTTGAATCAATATTTACAGCAATAACATTTCGAATTTTAATGATGCAGTTTAATAAGTCTTGATAAGTAAAAAAAGAATCATTTATACAAAATGCATTCCTATTTTTATTTTTATTAAATGAATTATGTAGGCTATAAATTAAATTCATAAAGCTATGGTTTATGCGAAATTACCATCTCTGTCTTTTATAATAACATCATGAAAATTCATATCTATTTCATTATGAACTAGAGATACCAGATTTTTTGAATCTGCATAAATATTTAAATAGTTTTTTTTTATACGCTCTGCTAAGACAGCGTTTTCAGTTTGAAGCAAGGTACATTCCGATTTTAAAAAATTAACCATTAAAGCATCAATACAATGGTCAAAATTATCTTGATTTGTAATAAAGAAGCGTAATAGAAATCTATTTCCTTTTACTAAACCTGATATAAAACCAATGTTTTCGCCCTCTTTTTCTACCATGAAATTTAAATTATGAATCTTATTTGATATACTCTCTAGCAAGCATTTATACCTTGGCTTTGCTTCTCCATCTTTTATAACATGATACTGATTATTACTTATTTGCCAATTTACATATTCTTGTGTTTTAGGCACAATATCATGAGCACAATAGTCTTCAATAAAATCCCAATTTTCATCATCTATAGTTGATAAATATCTATAGGATAACATTTTAGTTCTGTTTTTGCTTTTCTTATTATTTATTAGATACGTTGCTTTTTCTGATATTTTGTCCAAGAATCTTAAAAGACCCGTTACTTTTTTGAGTCCACTTTTTTTACTGATTAAAATTTTGTGATCCAAATTAAAAACTATTATATATCTCGGTCTTTTTGAAAATTTTATAAAAGGCTGTTTGTCATAATACGCCTTAGTATAATCTCCTAAAAACCTTACAATAACCTGATTGTTTACTTCTGTTAAAGAATTACTTTTTACAAAAGTTGGAAGCACTGTATTTTTATACTTGTCAGCAACCCACCATTTTTGGCTCCAAAATATTTTTTTTAAATCGCCATCTTCTTTTTTTATAAAATCGGGCATTAACGAAACAAAAGCTATAATAGTATGATTTTCATAACCTAGGATTGCAAATACATCTTCATCATCTATCCTATTGTTTTCTAGCATCCACGTTGCCTTATTCATAGAAAAAGGAGGTTCGTACGAATCACCCCAAAATTTATTTTCAATCACTGCTTCTTTAAGACTACGCTTGGTTAAAGTAATTACCTCTAGGTTATTCATTAAATTACAACTAATATTTTTGAGTTAAATAACTGATGTAAATTTAGATTAATAATAAAATATTTTCAACTTAAAATTGGAAATAGATGAAAGATCTATCAAATTCACTATCGTAAAATAATAACATACACAATATAACTATGGCATAAGCTATAAACCTAACGTATTTTGATTTAAACTTAAAAGGCGATCGTTCATCTTTTCTAATTCTATATTCATATAACAAAAACACTGCCACTAGAATATAATAATCAATCATTCGATACCCCATGGGATGCATATATTCAGTATATGAAAAATTTTCAATAATTCGGTTTATAAAGCTAAAAGCATCAGTAATTGAATCAGATCTGAAGAAAATTCTAGAAAAAGTAACAATACTAAAAGTTAAAAGCACCTGCCCTACTTCAACAAATGAAGGAAAAATTGAATTTTGGCCAACAACAGAATGCTTATAAATAGTATTTCGTCCCAATAAAAATATTGGTATAAATGCTAAGGCATGAAAAGCTCCCCAGAAAATAAAAGTCCAATTGGCGCCATGCCAAAATCCGCTTATTAAAAACACAATTATAATATTTCTAACAGATTTTAATTTACTAACCCTAGAACCTCCTAATGGGATGTATACATAATGCCTAAACCAAGTAGATAGAGATATATGCCAACGTTGCCAATACTCTGCTACATTCCTTGAAAAATTAGGGAATTTAAAGTTAGATTTCAATTCTATACCAAAAAGTTTAGCGGTTCCTATTGCAATATCAGAGTATCCACTAAAATCACTATATATTTGAAAGCTAAAAAGAGTGACTCCCAAAATTAGTGTAGAAGCGGGATATGAATCATAATTTGCAAAAACATCATCAACTATAGGTCCTAAAGAATCGGCTATAACAATTTTTTTAAATAAGCCCCACAAAATGAGTTTTAGCCCACCAACACATTGATTATAGTTAAATGTTCTTTTATTGAGGATTTGATGTAAAAGATTTGATGCTCTTTCAATAGGGCCTGCAACCAATTGCGGAAAGAAGCTTACAAATGCTGCAAAAGATAAAAAATCTTTAGTCGGCTTAAGTTTTTTATAATAAATATCAAAAGCATAAGACATGGTTTGAAACGTATAAAATGAAATTCCAACTGGTAGAATAACATTTAATGTCCATGTGCTTTTCATATTGTACCCTATTGTAGTAAACATATCTACCCAAGAATCAACAAAGAAATTATAGTATTTAAAAAACCCTAAAAGGCCAACGTTAAAAAAAACGCTAACCCATAGCCAACGTTTTCTAACAGATTGCTTTTTACTAGAATCTATACTAATCCCAACAAAATAATCCACGGTTGTACTCAATAGTATTAATGAAAGAAATCTCCAATCCCACCAGCCATAAAAAATATAACTTGATACTAATAGAAAAATGTTTTGTGCTTTAAGGCTTTTTTTTAAAACTAGCCAATACAGAACAAATACTATGAAGAGAAATATAAAAAACTCTAATGAATTAAATATCATAAATTTTTTTTGACTAAGTCATCTAAAATTAATTGAACTTATTTAAACTTTTTAGATTAAAGCGAAAATTAGTCATTTTGTGACTATTTGAAGGCTTTTTCAATTTGCATAGCATCGCTACGGAACGAAAAAAAGACAAAAAAGGGGTGCAAAACGGCAATTTTCTAGCTAATTGAAAAAGTTTAAATGAGTTCATTATGTAAATATGAAAGAACTCGTTTCCAAAAACAAAAAATTTCTTTAAATACTTAAATAATTATATAACTAGCACTTTTTAAAAATTCTGCTAAAAAAAAGCCCCAAACAAGGGCTTTTACTAATAATATTATTGAGAAATCATTTTACATTTCATTAAATATAGAATGCATCAAACGTTTTTTATCATTGATGCTTTCTTCAAGAGAAATCATTGTTTCTGTTCTGTAAACACCATCTATGTCATCCAATAAAAAGATAACTTCTTTGGCGTGTTCTGTACTTCTAGCTCTAATTTTACAGAAAATATTAAACTTCCCGGTGGTTATATGTGCTACAGTAACAAAAGGAATTTCATTAATACGTTCTAGAACAAATTTTGTTTGAGAGGTATTATTTAAATAAACGCCTACATAAGCAATAAAAGAATATCCTAGTTTTTTATAATCTAGCATCAATGAAGAGCCTTTAATAATACCTGCTTCTTCCATTTTCTTAACACGCACGTGAACCGTACCTGCGGATATTAATAACTTCTTTGCAATATCAGTAAATGGAATTCTTGTGTTATCAATTAACATGTCAAGAATTTGATGATCGATTTCGTCTAATTTAATTTTTCCCATAATTAACTATTCTTAAATATGAGGCAAAATTAATACATTTTTATTAAAAATAAGGCAAAATTAGTATGTTTTATTTCGATAAAAGCATTATTTCTTCACTATTCAATATTACGCAAACGTTTTCGTAACCTAGTTTTAACAACTTTCCACGAGCATCTAACACTTCAAAGCCATTAGCTTCAATCTCTCTATGTCCATAAAATCCATCTAAATTTTCAATTTTTTCAACTTTGGGTATAAATTCTATCTTATTATCAATCAAACGTTCTTGAAATTGAATCCCTATATCCACCAATTCATTATTTACTTTAGCATTTCTAATAATGACATCAAAAAAGCATTTGTTATTTTCTGGGATATTAAAGTATGATTTATAACCACTTCCATTAACCTCTTTTCCTGAAATGTAATTTAATGAAGTTACATAAGAAGTATAAATCAATTCGCGTGTTTTTTCACGTCCGTAGTCATTCATAAAGTGTCCCGCTTCAAAAAGGATAGTAGCTACATTTTCGCTTTGAAATGTATCACCAACACAATTTAAATTAAACGCATCATCATAAACACCAACTTGATTTGGAATAATGCTTTGCAAAGCTTCATTCATAACACCTATTACTTCCATAGCTACCTTTCTATTTGAAGTTATAGTACATGCATCGTCTTGTGCTGGTGCTAAAAATGAAACTGTTGCGGATTTATTTGTTGTTCCAGCACTAAAAATAGTACGCTGCCCGTGCAAATTATAACAAAAATGCGGATTGAATGATTCAAAAACTTTACGCAACGCCATACTTTCAGGCTGTGTTAAATTTTGTGCATCTCTATTTAAATCTACTTCATTAGCATTTATACGTGTATAAGCTAATGCGCCGTCAGGATTCAAAATTGGAATAATATAAAATGTGCAAGCTTCTAAAATATGACTAAGCTCAGAATTGGTATCTAAAAACGTATTAAAAAGATCAAATAAGGCCTTGGTAGTTGTTGATTCATTTCCATGCATTTGAGACCACATTAAAATTCTTTTCTTTCCGTAACCAATTTTTAAACCATAAATAGGATTATTTAAAACAGATTCCCCAATGGTATCTACATGAAATAAATCAGACATTTTTTCTAGTAAAGGTTCAATGTGTTTATTGGTAATATATCGATGCGATAAACTATTTTCTTTATGTTTTAAAAACAACCTTTTTATGTCTTCTACTTGCATTGCTATTTATTTACTCAACAAATGTAAACATTTACTAATTTACATTTGTAAACATTGTTTTTTGCTAAATTGTTTACATCAACGAACAAGTTAAGTGTACAATTTAAATAAAATCATTGAAATTTTATTCAATGATTAATTTAGATATATAAATTACATAATATCAATAGTTTAATATATATAATATAAAGTTTTAGTTTCAATTACAAAGCTAAATACGCACAATATAATCTCTTATTGACAGTTATATTGTTACATTTGTATCATAAATTAATCTCAAATCATTTTTACATTGATAAACACAGTAGATTTCATAAAAAGGCTACAAAAAATCATGGATTACCAGGGTGAATCAGCCTCCTCTTTTGCTGAAAAGATTGGTGTACAACGCTCAAGTATTTCTCATATTTTATCAGGTAGAAACAAACCGAGTTTAGACTTTATTTTAAAGATTCTCTCTGCCTACCCTGAAGTTGATTTGTATTGGTTATTTAATGGTAAAGGAGAATTTCCTTCTGAAGAAAAAACTAAAGACGTAAAACAAGAAAGCATCACGCCTACCAAAAACCATAACGAATTACCACCTGATATTGATAAAAACAAAACCATAGAACGAATCGTTATTTTTTATTCTGATGGAAGTTTTAAAAACTTTAAGAACTAGAGCTATTCTTTAGTAAATTTGTGCTTAAATTTATTATATGAAATTTTTATTCTTTGTACTGATTATTTTAAGCGTTACTAGTTGTTATGAAACCACTCGAAACTGTAAAGATTATGAAACTGGGGCATTTTACGGTGAAGTCACTATAAATGGTGAATTATTCAAATCATCTTTTAAAAGAAATAAAAACCTACAAGTTGAAGTTTATAATAAGAAGACAGATTCATCACAACTACGTTGGATAAACGATTGCGAAGTCATTTTTAAAACTATAAACCCTAAAAATATGGCTGAACAAAAGGATATTCATTTAAAAATTCTAACTACAACAGACTCTTCATACACTTACGAATACTCGTATGTAGGAGAAACAATAAAACAAAAAGGCATCGCTTATAAAATCAAATAATTTTTAATCAAAAGGATACAGAAAAGACTCAACAAGCCTAAATTTTAAGTTTCTATCTTCTGTAAGCTCATAAGTTATCAGTAGTTCTCCCCAAAATTCACCATCCGAAAAATCAGCAATTATCCACTTGTGGTTCAATAATTTTACAGTATTAATCAACATCTTCCTGCCTTCACTGGAAGCATAGGGAATTATAGGATGCTCACCTTTAACCTCATTCAACTTATAAAGTTCATCTTTAATAAAAGGAATCAATTCATGTATTTTATAACCATCATCCTCAAAATAACTAATAGCATCTTCATTTCTGTCTAGATTAAAATGTGATACTGCCAAAATATCATTTTGCAGTACTCCGACAGAATCTTTATATTTTTCTGATAGGGTTTTGTAATTCTCAAGTTTGTTATTCATATCCTCAAACACACGTTTAGCATTGACGTATTGAAACAATACAAGTAATATTGAAAACACAAACAGGTACATAAAAATTTTTTGCTTCATCTTTAAATTTTATAAATTAATTTCTAAACCATCATAAGCCAAAAACACATTTTTAGGTAGTTTTTTTTGAACCTCTTCATGAAATCCGAGTAAATGACTAATATGCGTTAAATATGCTGTTTCTGGATTCACTTGCTCTATAAACTGCAAAGCTTCTTCTAAATTAAAATGAGAAGGATGTGGCTCAATGCGCAGTGCATTAACAACTAGTACTTTTACGTTCTTGATTTTCTCTACCTCTTCCTCTTTAACTTTTTTCATATCAGTTAAATATGCAAAATCGTTAAACCTGAATCCGAAAACTTGTAATTTATCATGTTTTCCATTCACAGGAATTACGTCCAAATTATTTAATGAGAATGGTTCGTTTTTAATTCTATTTTCAATAACTGTTGGAGCTCCTGGGTATTTGTTTTTAGTTTTAAACACATAGTCGAATCGCTTTTTTAAAGCTTTTAAAACACGCTTATGTGCATAAATAGGAATATCTCCTTGTCTAAAATAAAATGGCCTAATGTCGTCAAAACCTAAAACATGGTCAGAATGTTCGTGAGTAAAAATAATACCATCAATTCTATTGCAACCTGCACGTAACATCTGCTGTCTAAAATCTGGTCCGCAATCAATAACGTATGAATAATTATCCCATTGAATAAGCACCGAAACACGCAATCGTTTATCTTTAAATTCAGAACTTAGACAAACGGGATGCGTACTCCCTATAATAGGTATTCCTTGAGAAGTTCCTGTGCCTAAAAAGGTTATTGTCATTTAAATAAATCTAATAAAAGTTTAAATGTAGCACATATTATGGAAAGCATATATCTCGAATTCACTTTTTTGAAATATTCTTTTAAAGCCGAACTAAAATTAATGAACTCATTTAAACTTTTTGGATTAAAGCGAAAATTAGTCATTTTGTGACTATTTGAAGGTTTTTTCAAGTTGCATAGCATCGCTACGGAACGAAAAAAAGACAAAAAAGGGGCGCAAAAGGCCAATTTTATAGCTAATTGAAAAAGTTTAAATGAGTTCAATTAATCATTTCAATAAAAACATGACAAATATCACCAATATCACTCTTGAAATAAAGTAATTTTATTACATTAAAAATTAAAATATTTTCAAATGATAATAGGCGTTTTAAAAGAAACCCAAAAAGGTGATAATAGAGTAGCTATTACACCTAAAATTGCTAAACAACTTATTGAAAAAGGATTTGAAATTAGAGTTGAAGAAGATGCAGGAGCAAATTCTTCTTATAAAAATTCTGATTACAGTAAATCTGGCGCAAGTATTAGATCTAAGAAAGATTTATTTAAAAATGCTGATATCTTAATAAAGATTAACCCCTTTGATAATAAAGACTTAAAACTTTTAAAAAAGGGGCAAATTATTATTACTCAATTATTTCATAAGTCACACCCTAATGATATGAAAATTATTTCAGAGCAGGGTGCTACGGCTTTTTCGATGGATGCTATGCCCAGAATCTCGAGAGCTCAAGATATGGATGTGTTAAGTTCTCAGAATAATTTGGCGGGCTACAAAGCAGTTATTAAAGGCGCATATGAAATGACAAAAATTTTCCCGTTAATGATGACTGCAGCAGGCACCATTTCTCCTGCAAGAGTATTAGTTTATGGTGTTGGTGTTGCTGGCTTGCAAGCTATAGCAACTGCCAAACGCTTAGGTGCTATTGTTGAAGCGACAGATATTAGAAGCGAAACTAAAGAGCAAACCGAATCATTAGGCGCCAAGTTTATTTTAGTCGATAATAACGGAGAAGAATCAAAAGACGGTTATGCAAAAGAGGCATCTACTGATTATGCACAACGTCAAAAAGAAGCTGTTGACAAATCGCTATTTAAAGCAGATTTAGTTATTACTACTGCTATGATTCCAGGGCGTCAATCTCCAGTTTTGATTACTGAAGAACAAGTTGAACAAATGCAAAATGGAGCTGTAATTATTGATTTAGCTGCAGCTCAAGGAGGTAATTGCGAACTAAGTAAAATGAATAAAACGGTTATTAAGCATGGTGTGAAAATTATAGGTACTACTATTGCCCCAGAAAGTGTCTCTACAAATGCGAGTGATTTATACGCCAAAAACACTTTTAATTATATCGTTCATTTAACAGATGGTAATAAATTTAAGTGGGATTTAAAAGAAAAAATTACTGATGAAACGCTTATTGTATTAAACGGCGAAATAAGACAAAACGGAAAATTATAATAAAATGACAGAACTAATAGAATTTATAAGCAGTAACCTCCAAATAATTTATATTGTTATACTAATGATATTTGTTGGGGTGGAAATTATTGGGCATGTACCAGCAGTTCTTCATACGCCCTTAATGTCTGGCGCTAATGCCATTCACGGCGTTGTAATTATTGGAGCCATTTTAGTTTTACTTGGAGTTAACCCTGAAAATTACTTAGGACAGGCACTTGGGTTTGTAGCCGTTTTACTTGGTACCCTAAACGTAGTTGGTGGTTTTGTAGTTACAGACCGCATGTTAGAAATGTTTAAAAAGAAAAAATAATGGAATATATTTTTAGTCTTGAGTTTATTTATTTAATAGCATCTATGACCTACATACTTGGCTTAAAAATGCTTGGTAAACCAGAAACAGCAAGAAGAGGAAACTTAATAGCTGCGGCTGGTATGACCATAGCTATTATTGGAACTATTTTCTTACATAAAAAAGGCGTGCCAAATTATATTTATGGATTAATAGGAACGGCCATTTTAATAGGTACCATAATTGGTTGGATGATAGCAAAAAAAGTAGCTATGACCAAAATGCCCGAGTTAGTCTCTTTATTTAATGGTATGGGTGGCGCGAGTGCTGCTTTAATTGGTCTTATTGAATTTGAACATTACACTGGAGACACGCTCTCTACAACAACCATTGTTGCAGGAATCATTATTGGTAGTATTTCTTTTTCAGGAAGTATGATTGCTTGGGCAAAATTAAACGGAACGTTAAATAAACCCTTACGATTACCAAAATATAACTTATTAAATAATCTAATTATTATAGGCGTAATAGTCTTTGCATCCTATATAGCTTGGTCTGGAAGTGAAAGTCAATTATTCATATATATTCTATTTTTCGCAGCTTTGGGCTATGGAATACTCTTTGTTTTGCCAATTGGCGGAGCAGATATGCCAGTTGTTATTTCTTTATTGAATTCATTTACAGGATTAGCAGCGGCCCTCGGTGGTTTTTTATACGGAAATATGGTTATGTTAACCGGAGGTATTTTGGTTGGTTCTGCTGGTACTATTCTAACTTTTGCCATGTGCGATGCCATGAATAGATCACTTGTAAATGTTATTTTTGGAAGTTTTGGTGGAGGTGGTGATTCTCAAGTTGATGAAAGTGTCTCTGATACAATTAAAGGTTCTATTAAAAAAACAACGACCAGTGATACGGCAATTTTAATGAATTATTCTCAACGCATTATAATTGTTCCAGGTTATGGGTTGGCTGTCGCTCAAGCTCAACATGCTATACATGAATTAGAGCAATTATTAATAAGTAAAGGTATCGAAGTTAAATATGCCATTCATCCCGTAGCAGGAAGAATGCCAGGACACATGAATGTTTTATTGGCAGAAACCAATGTAGATTATGACAAACTTGTAGAAATGGAAGATGTAAATCCGGAATTTCAAAATACAGATGTTGTTTTCGTTGTTGGAGCCAATGATGTTGTAAACCCTGCCGCACACAACAACCCATCAAGTCCAATTTATGGTATGCCCATTTTGGATGTTGAAAAGGCAAAAAGTATTATTATAAATAAACGTACTATGAATCCGGGATATGCCGGTATTGAAAATGAACTATTTTATAACCAGAAAACATCTATGTTATTTGGAGATGCAAAAAATGTTATACAAGCTTTAATTTCTGAATTAAAAAGCATGTAACAACAAAATATACCATAGCAATAAAGCCATTTCAAAAAATGAAATGGCTTTATTTATTTGTGTCATAACACTATTTTTTTTTCTACTTTTGTGGTAACACTAAAATTATGGCTTTAACATTAAAAGGAGATAAAGAAATCAGTAAGATACTGACTATTAAACAGAAATCTTTACAGATTAATTTAAACGAACATATTTACGGAACTTTTGCAGAAATAGGTGCTGGTCAAGAAACCGTGCGTAATTTTTTCAGAGCTGGAGGTAGTTCTGGTACGATTGCAAAAGCAATGTCTGCTTATGACAAAGATTTTAGTGATGCCATCTATGGCGTTGAAAAAGATAATCGCTACGTAACAGAACCCCGTTTACGTAGAATGCTTAACCATGAAGTAGAACTTATTGAAGACAGAATTTTAAGAGAAAAACATCCTGACAAGTTGTTTTTCGCCTTTGCAAATACAGTAGCGACTATAGACTTTTCTAAAAAGTTTAAAGGCCATGGTTGGGTTGGTATTAAATTTCAGTTAGACCCGTTAGAGGACTATAACGAAATAATTATACATTTAAGATTCAAGCAAACAAATGCTCAGTTGCAGCAAGAAACTTTAGGAACACTTGGTGTTAACCTTATTTTTGGTGGTTTCTACATGCACGACGACCCAAAAGAAATAGTAAGATCCTTATATGATAATATCGAGAAAGATCAAATCGAAATAGATATGATCAATTTTTCTGGTTGCAGATTCACATATGTTGATAACAGATTGATGAGTTTACAATTAGTAAAAAACGGCATGACAGACGCTGTTATGTTTGGACCTGATGGAATGAACTTGCTTCCTGCACAAGTACTTTATAAGAAAAATATTTTGACATTGCGAGGTAGCTTTAGACCTGTAACAAAGGTAAATATGGATATTTTTGAAAAGTCAAAAAAATTATTTTTTGCTGAAAAGACCGTGAAAAAAGACAATGTTAAAATTATTTTTGAAATTACACTTGCCAATTTGCGTGCAGAAGGAAAAATAAATGAGCGAGACTTTCTAGACAGGGCTGAATTATTATGTTCTCTTGGGCAGAATGTAATGATTACAAACTTTCAAGAATATTATCGTTTAGTTGAATATTTTGCGCAATTCACTAAAGAAAGAATGGCCTTAGCCATGGGCGTTTACAACCTCATTCAAATTTTTGATGAGAAATATTACCGCCAATTAAGTGGTGGTATTTTAGAAGCATTTGGTAAATTATTCTATAGAGACTTAAAGGTTTATCTCTATCCGTATAAAAATCATGAAACAGGAGAATTATATACAAGTGAGAACTTAAAAGTACATCCACGTATGAAAGAATTATATAAATTCTTTAAATACAATGGAAAAATGCTTGATATAAAAGATTTCAATCCAGATATTATGGATATTTTATCAAGAGAGGTTCTAAAAATGATTACTAATGGTGAAAAAGGATGGGAAGACATGCTTCCAGAAGGTATTGCCGACATAATAAAGGATCAGCGATTATTTGGATATTCTAGAAGAAATAAATTAAAATAAATTTAATTTATTTTAATTTATTTCTTCTAGAATTTGAGCGGCGTGCTCTTTCGTTTTTACCTTTGATATAACACGTTCAACAAAACCATTTTCATCTATTAAGAATGTCATTCTGTGAATTCCATCATATTCTCTACCCATAAACTTTTTTGGCCCCCAAACCCCAAAAGCATTAATTACAGTTTTGTCTTCATCTGCTAAAAGCGGAAATGGAAATTCGTATTTATTTTTAAAATTAGCTTGTCGCTTTGCAGAATCAGCACTAACACCTAGCAGTTCATAGCCTTGATCTTGCAACGTTTTATAATTATCTCTTAAATTACAAGCTTCCACAGTACAACCTGGTGTACTAGCCTTTGGATAAAAAAACACAACTAGCTTTTTTCCTTTGTAGTCACTTAATGAAATTGTATTTCCTAGTTCGTCTTTAGCCGTAAAATTAGGAACGGCATCACCTTGTTTTAGTGTGTTCATAGTCTTAACTTTGAATTTTTAACAAAAATACGTTTTATGACTAAGAAAGAGAAGGTTAACTTTGTTATTAATACACTATACAAACTTTATCCTGAAATCCCCATTCCTTTAGATCATAAAGACCCATATACCTTATTAATTGCTGTGTTAATGTCTGCTCAAAGCACTGACGTAAGAGTCAATAAAATAACACCTCTATTATTTGAAAGAGCAGATAACCCTTATGATATGATAAAGCTTACTGTTGGCGACATTCGTGAGATTATAAAACCTGTTGGCTTATCACCAATGAAAAGCAAAGGTATTCATGGCTTATCAAAAATCCTTATTGACAAACATAAAGGAGAAGTTCCACAGAGTTTTGAAGCTTTAGAAGAATTACCTGCCGTTGGGCATAAAACGGCAAGTGTAGTGATGTCTCAAGCTTTTGGTGTTCCTGCATTTCCTGTTGACACACACATTCATAGATTAATGTACCGGTGGAATTTAACCAATGGTAAAAATGTGGTTCAAACTGAAAAAGATGCTAAACGCTTGTTCCCAAAGGAATTATGGAATGAGTTACACCTTCAAATAATTTGGTATGGACGCCAATACTCACCTGCAAGAGGCTGGGATTTAGATAAAGATATTATTACTAAAACGATTGGAAGGCAATCTGTACTTCAACACTATTATAAAAATAAAAAGTCCTAATAAATTTTTGGTTTATTAGGACTTTTAAGAAACTTAATTTAGAAGTGCTTCAAACTTCAATTTATTATAACTTATAACACTTAAAGCCTTAGAATAATTTAGAAGAAAATTAACCGTTTCTTCTCTCGGTTCAAGATTTTCTATGTTTTTAATAGAATTTTCAGAGTAAATTTTTGCCATTTTTTCAAGTTAAGGGTTTATTTATACCGATAACGCAGCAAAATATACTTTATTGCATTAATTTGTTAAAACAATATTATGCTTATCAATAATCTTGCGTAAATTAATTAATGCATAACGCATTCTCCCCAGTGCTGTATTGATACTAACACCCGTTCTGTTTGATATTTCTTTAAAACTCATATCATTATAAATACGCATCATTAATACCTCTTTTTGATCAGCTGGAAGTTCATCTACTAAACGTCTTACGTCATTTTCAACCTGTTCTTTGATAATGGTTTTTTCAGCATTCAGACTGCTATCACTTAAAACCGAAAAAATATTAAAATCACCAGCATTGTCAAATTTTGGCATTCTGTTATTTTTTCTAAAGAAATCAATCACCAAGTTATGAGAAATACGCATTACCCATGGTAAAAATTTCCCTTCTTCGTTATAAGCGCCACGTCTTAGCGTACGAATCACTTTAATAAAAGTATCCTGAAAAATATCTTCAGCAACATCTCTATCATACACTTTTGAATAAATAAAACTGTAAATTCTTTGTTTGTGCCTTTTAATTAGAATTTCTAAAGCACGTTCGTCTCCTTTAATATAATCACTAACTAAGGTCGCATCTGTAATGAGTTCTTTTTGCATAATATTTACTTTTAATGCACGAATTAGGTATTCGTTGCTTGGGGTTATTAAGTTTAAAAGTAATTTTTTATGCTATAGACGTTTGTGTTTGAAGTTATTATAAGTTCAAATATAACAACAATCATTCCTAAAAAACAATAAATCTCATATTTTTTGGCAATATATTCGATAAACGGTAATTTTTTATGCTCGTTGACTTGTCTTATCTTTGCGAAATTATCCGCTGAAAAAACCTATGAACACTGCTATTTCCGAAGTAAACCCAAAAGAAAACATCATAATAAAAGGTGCAAGGTTGCATAACCTAAAGAATATTGATGTTGTTATTCCTAGAAATAAATTAGTGGTTATCACTGGTTTATCAGGTTCTGGAAAATCTAGTTTAGCGTTTGATACGCTTTATGCTGAAGGGCAAAGACGCTATGTAGAAAGCTTATCGAGTTATGCGCGTCAGTTCTTAGGCCGCTTAAATAAACCCAAAGTAGATTATATAAAAGGTATTGCACCTGCTATTGCCATTGAGCAAAAAGTAAATTCTACTAATCCGCGTTCAACGGTTGGTACCACTACAGAAATTTATGATTATTTAAAACTATTATTTGCACGAATTGGGAAAACCTATTCACCTATTTCTGGCTTAGAAGTAAAAAAGGATACCGTTTCAGATGTTATAAGTTACTTAAAAACATTTCCTGAAGGTGAAAAACTCCTCCTCCTTGCTCCTATTTATTTGGAAGAAGGACGCAGTATAGAAGACAAACTTAAAACATTACAACAACAAGGTTATGCCAGAATTAAAGTAAATGATTCAGTTTTAAGAATTGATGAGGCAAATTCGATCACTAAAAAAGACACTATTTTATTGGTAGTAGATAGAGTCATCACCAAAAATGATGAAGATTTTTTAAACCGACTAGCCGATGCCATACAAACTGCTTTTTTTGAAGGAAAAGGCCAATGCATCATAGAAACTTTAAGCGATAGCAAACAACGCCCATTTAGTAATAAGTTTGAATTAGATGGTATTAACTTCTTAGAGCCTAATGTTCATTTATTTAGTTTCAATAATCCTTATGGCGCCTGTCCTAAATGTGAAGGTTATGGCGATATTATTGGTATAGACGACGATTTAGTAATTCCAAATACAGGGCTTTCTGTTATTGAAAGTGCTATTTTTCCATGGCGCGGAGAAAGTATGAGTTGGTATAAGGACCAATTGGTAAACAATTCTCATAAGTTCGATTTCCCTGTTCATAAACCTTATTTTGAATTGACAGATGCTCAAAAACAATTAATTTGGACTGGCAATCAATATTTTGAAGGTTTAAATTCGTTTTTTGCCGAATTAGAATCTAAAGCCTATAAAATTCAAAACCGGGTGATGCTATCCCGTTACCGCGGAAAAACAAAATGTAAAACTTGTAATGGCAAGCGTTTACGAGTAGAAGCTAATTATGTAAAAATTACTGGAGCTACGATTACCGATTTGGTTGAAATGCCTTTAGATAAACTCACCAGCTTCTTTAAACAATTAGAATTAAATGATTATGACACAAAAATTGCCAATAGATTATTAAAGGAGATTAATAACCGCTTATCATTTCTTGCGAATGTTGGTTTAGATTATCTAACCTTAAACAGAAAATCAAACACCCTTTCAGGTGGTGAAAGTCAACGTATAAATCTAGCCACGTCCTTAGGAAGTAGTTTGGTGGGTTCCATGTATATTTTAGACGAACCCAGCATTGGTCTGCATCCAAAAGACACAGAACGTTTAATTTCGGTTTTAAAATCGTTACGCGATTTAGGGAATACGGTTATTGTGGTTGAGCATGATGAAGATATTATGAAAGCTGCAGACTTCATTATAGATATTGGTCCTGAAGCTGGAACCTTAGGAGGTCATGTCGTTGCTGAAGGGACTTATGCTGATATTTTAGCTTCAGATTCGTTAACAGCGAAATATCTAAATGAAGAGCTAAAAATTGAGGTACCAGAAACCAGAAGAACCTCAAAATATCATGTAGATATTATTGGATCTCGAGAAAACAACCTGAAAAACATAGACGTTAGCTTTCCATTAGGTATGCTTACCGTTGTTACTGGTGTTTCAGGTAGTGGAAAAAGTACTTTAGTTAAAAAAATATTATACCCTGCACTACAAAAAAAATTAACTGATTTTGGTGAAAAACCTGGTCAATTTACCGCTTTAGAAGGTGATTTTAGCAACATAAATCATATTGAATTTGTTGACCAAAATCCAATAGGAAGATCATCTAGATCAAATCCTGTAACTTACATAAAGGCCTATGATGATATTCGTGCTTTGTATTCAAAACAAAAATTAAGCACTATTAGAAATTATCAAGCAAAACATTTTTCTTTTAATGTAGATGGCGGACGTTGTGAGACTTGCAAAGGTGAAGGTGAAGTAACCATTGAAATGCAATTTATGGCCGATGTGCATTTAGAATGTGAAACATGTAAAGGAAAACGCTTTAAAAAAGAAGTTCTTGAAGTCACTTTTGCTGACAAAAATATTGACGATATTCTAAATTTAACTATCGATGATGCCATAGCCTTTTTTAAAGCTACTGAGCAAACCAAAATAAAAACCAAACTACAACCACTACAAGATGTTGGTTTAGGCTATGTTACTTTAGGACAAAGCTCTTCTACCCTTTCAGGTGGCGAAGCGCAGCGTATTAAATTAGCGTCATTTTTAGGAAAAGGCAACAATAAAGACAAAGCCCTTTTTATTTTCGATGAACCGACTACGGGATTACATTTTCATGATATTCAAAAACTTTTAAAATCGTTTAATGCTTTAATTGCAAAAGGACATTCTATTATCGTTGTTGAACATAACATCGATTTAATAAAATGTGCAGATCATATTATTGACCTTGGACCTACTGGAGGTATGTACGGCGGAAACCTAGTGGCTTCAGGAACTCCAGAAGAAATTGTAAAGGTAAAAGCTTCAGAAACGGGAAAGTATTTAAAAGAAAAGATTCAATAGAAGTATAATTTTTTGGGCGTTACCCCGAAAAGGGGTCGGGCTTTCCACTATATCTTTCTTGTGCTGAACTTGTTTCAGTATCTTATCAAGTATTTTTCACATATCTTAATTTAGTTTCAAACCAAACTTATAGTTAAGCACAAAAAAGGATGCCGTTTCAATCCCTAACGCGGATCAACATATACAATATACATTGAACTTAGTTTTAAACATTAATAATACAAAAAACTAACAAGTCCTACTATAATAATAGCTATAGGAATTACAAAAATAAAATATACAAAGGTTGCGATACATGTTTTAAAGAAACTTAAAAACCAGCCATTTTCATAAAAACGCTTTATGGCAAATAAAAGATAAAAGAAGGTTGAAAAAACAAGCAACGTATCAACCCAATCTGGAACATCCCAAATATAGTTTGCAACAAGTATTAAGCTAAATACGGTAAACAAAAACGAAAAATAATAAAAGCTAAATACCAAATGGTGTGCATAACGTCCTCGTCTATATAATAACAACTTTAGTATAAAAGCAAATATAGGTAGTAATATAAAAAGTGAAATAGGTATGGTATCATAAACGGCTTGCAAAACTTGTCCGCCATTACGCTGTCGGTAAAACTTAAGCACTTGCGTATAAAACTTTCTTACTATTGAGTTAGCATCATCAGACATCCCCATAGCCACATATATTTCGGCATCAGGTGCGTCAATAGCGATTAAAGAATCTACTTTCTTTTGATAAAAATCAAAATCTAGATTATTATTACTTTCCTTTTTAGCCGATGCTTTTATTATGGAATCCAATCCTTTAATATTGGCTTTATCCAATCCAGCAATTCCCTTTTCTTGTAATGGTTTTAAAATACTATCAAAATTAATAGAATCTAAAACTCTTTCCGCTCGCACTTTAGTTGAATCGGAAACAATAGGTTTATTTAAAGTTTTCTTTAAATTGGTATCTAAATCCTGAACTTGTTTTCTAACCACCGTAACAGATAATATAAAGAAAAAAAGCACAGAAATAAAAAGATATAACTGAGCCGGATGCAAGTATAGCAAACGTTTACCCTCTACAAATTTTTTGGCTAAATATCCTGGTTTAAATAATAAAGGAAAGAAACTTTTTAAAAAACGTGCATCAAAAGAAAAATAGTTGCTAATCGTGTTGTAAAAAAGTACTTTAACTGTTAACTCGTCTTTTGATTGTTGCCCGCAATTTGGACAAAACTTAAAGTCTTCGTTAAATTGTTGTTCGCAATTTTTACAAGTTTCTAATTGTTCAGACATAAAAATGATTGGTTTCTATAAAAGTAAAAAAAAGAATTTAGAAATACAGAATATTAGAAAACTGATAAACAAACACTTACATCTTTGGCACGCAAATTGAAAACCATATAACATTTATGTATTGAATTAACTACTAGAGAAAATGATGATTTTTTTCTTTATGCGAAATAGAAAAATTAAGCATAGCTACGGTTTATTTTTATATGAAAGTAGAAAGGGAAAAAGGGCGTTTTATCAGAAGTAAATTCAGTAGATGAATGTTAAAAATAGCGAAAGCCTAAAAGCTAAAGATCCCGATAGCTATCGGGAGGCAAAAAAATTCGAAATTTAATAATTAAATCCTAAGATTATGAAAAGAGTATTACTAGTATTTGCAAGTGTGTTGATAGGATTAACAACTGCATCTGGAACAGAACTAAACAGCCAAAAAACAAAAATAGATTTTGATAAAACTAAAAAATACCGCTACGCCCAACCAATTATGTTTGTGGAACGTGGCATAGAGTTTTTAATTTTCCCAGACGGCAGTTTTGATTTTAACCCCAATATTAATGATGGGTTTTATGACGACACCTTTTCCAGACGTAATTCAAGAAGAAGCACGATAAATGCGACTCACAGAGGACCTAATTCAAGTATTAAGTATAATTCAAATCGCTACTCAAACAGAGGCGTTTCAATTTCTCGTGATAGAAATGGAAAAGTAAGACGCATTGGGAATGTATCTGTAAATTATGATAGATACGGCAGAATTACCCGTACAGGATCTATATTTATGAACTACAACAAAGGAAAACACTCAAACTTATCTAGAGTTGGAGGCTTGCGAGTTGATTATAACAAACATGGTGAAATTGTTAACACCCGCGGACAAGTAAACCGTTTTGACAGCAACAATAACTACTACTATTTTAAACAAAAAGGTAAAGTGAAGAAAAACAAAAAGAATAAAAAGAATAAAAGATAATTTTCTGTTTTTTTATAATAAACCCCGTAATACTCGCTTGAGTCTTTCGGGGTCTTTTTTATTAACTCGTTAATAGTAAATTGAATGAGTAATTTTAGGTTGTTCGATAACTTCCTATGAAACCATGATGAAGTCTGAAAGGGCTTTAAGGCATAAAATTAAGCAATCCCCTGCTATTACTCATACAAAATGTTAGCGTGTGGTTATTCTTTTTAATAATTCATGTGCTATTGCCTGACTTAGTAATTTATTACCTCTTTCGTTTAAATGAATTCCATCATTTTTATAAATTTCTTTACATTCTTCATAGCTAGAGCAAACTTTATCAAAGTCAATAAATATGATTTTATCATTTAAGCCTTGTCCTATCAATAAATTATTTAAATTACTTCGATAGGTTTCAATATTATCTATTTCGCCCTTATTGTTAAAACTTGAAAATATTTTAAAGCGCGTTTTATTAATCCAATTCATATCATTGGTTGCTTTAATAATGCCAAATTTAGGAAGTTCTACAATTACAGGTATTATATTATTACGCAATAAAATATTAATAATCAAACTAAGGTGATGAGAATAAAATTTTGCACCTACCTGAACTAGAGCATCATTTACTCCTGCAATAACAATACAATAGTCTGGATGACTTGTTATTACAAATTTAGATGAATACGAATCAGTACTATCCTTGAATATATTTTGATAAATCAATTTACTTTTAGCTCCAACATGTCCAGACGATGTTATCATACTGTTTACACCTTTCACTTTAAATTCATCAAGTAGGAATGCATCCAACTTTTTTCCAGCAACCCAACTATCTCCAATAATACCGACTCTTAATACCGTATCATTATCTATACCTATTGGATATAATTGCATCTCCTTTGCGTAAGAAAACCTATCAATCAGATAATATGAAAGCGTTATGCTAAAGATAGTAGCTAGGGTTATTACTGTAATTTTAATTTTTTCTATCATTCTAATATATTTTACTCAGAATCATTTTTTTGCATGCTAATACAAAACAAAGTTCCGTATCACTAAACTTTATCGATAGTTAAACGAATTTAACTTATTTTTTTCATAAAATCAAGTTTATTATTTCAACTTAAAAAAAGCTACAAACTATTTTATCTAGTATATATAGGGCTTTAAGCCCTACTCTCATTTTTTGGCACGCTGTTTGTAATTACATAATCGTAACCCCTTAAAATTTACAATTATGAAAAAGTTTATATTCTTATTAGCAGGTTTAGTCCTTACAGGATTCACTGTTAACGCAACCACAACCAACAACGAAGCAAACGCTACAGCAACTTATTATGGAGGTTATGGAAATTCTTTCATATTTGTTGAAGATGGTATTGAATTTTCTGTTTTTAGAGATGGACAGTTCGATTTTAATATTATAAGAAACAATTCGCGCTTAAGCGTAAATATTGGATCGCGACACTCAAATATTAGTTTTAACTCTGGTTATGATTATAACGGCTACGTGCAATACGATGAGTTTGGAGCTATTATTCAAATTGAAAACATTCCAATCTATTATGATTATTACGGACGTATTAGTCAAGCTGGAAACATAAACATTCATTATAACAACTTTGGCTACATAAACCGTGTTGGTGGACTAAATGTTTATTATAACAGACATAATAATTTTTCACACTATACAGGATATATAAATGTGTTTAACAGAGGTTATGTTTACAGACCATGGCACCGTTATTATAGCATTCCTGCTCACGATTACCGTGTAGTTTATAACAGACCTTACAGACAGTTTTATAACCCTATTCGTTATTCTTATAACAGACCGTTTTATAACAATTCAAGACCTAGAACTGCTATTGCTAGTAGAAGAGGTAACACCATATCTAGAAACAGAAGTTATGCTACGGTAAACAGGAGCAAAAGAAATGTAACACAGATTAACAGAAATGCAAACTCTAGGACACGTGTTGCTCAAAATAACACGTCTACAAGACGAGGTTATAGTACTACAAATACTAGAACTAATAATGAAGTTAGAGAAAGACAATCAGGCAGACGAGATAATGGTACAATAAATAGTAATACTAGAAAAACCACATCACCTAATGTAATCAGAGACGTGACAAGAAGAGAAAATACAACCACAAGAAGAACATCTTCTGGAAATAATTCTCATATAAATAATACTAGAAAAACGCGTGAGAACGCTAACAGTAGTAACAATAGAACGAGTACAAGAAACAATACGGTTAAACGTGAACAAAAAACTAGAACGGTTCAAAAACCAAGAAGCACAAATACTCGTACATATAAAAGAAGTGACAATAATACTAGAAATGCGCAAGTTGCTCAGCGTACTGTAAGTAAACCAAGAACAACGCAACAACGCACTGTGAAAAGGTCTACACAAAGCAGAACACCTAAAGCAACAAAAAGTAGAAGTAGTTCTAGCAAAAATACAAGATCGACTGCAACAAGAAGACGATCATAAAAATTTTGGTTGGTTAGTTTGGAAAGCCCTGCGACATGTATGCCTCAAAGCAACATCGTAGGGTTTTTCGTTTATAAAGCTTTTTTTCATTCCCACGAAGGTGGGAATCTCTTTTAAAATAACTTCAACTCCATTAATAAGATTTCCGCCTAAGCGGAAATGAAAAAACTATTTCAGTTTTAAATACTTTTTTATAAGAAGTGAAATATCTTCAGAAAAATTAAAGCGATATACTACAAAAATATACAGCACAGTAATTAAAAGCGATTTCAGTCCTATATTAATAATCGGATGAAATGGAAACTCCCAGAAATAAAACAGTAATACACTCGCTAATAAAAGCATCCCAATTCTTAAAGTAGAAGTTGTAAAAGGAAACATTTTAAATTTCTTATAAACAAAGAATAATTTTATAGAATTATATGAAAAAACCGCTATAAAAGTAGCAATACCAGCACCATTGATTCCTAACATAGGAATAAAAATAATGTTTAGTATTATCATCGCGATAACTAGAAAAACACCCAAAACTAAAACCACTCGGTAATAGTCACTATTAAACAATATGGCATTATTACTACCTAAAGCATTGTCATAAAGCTTAGTAAAGCTTATCATAAAAACAACAAAAAGACCACCGGTAAATTCTTCCGGAATAATATAATACAGCTGATTTATATTTAACACAATCAATAAAAAAATAAAGCCACCAACTATAAATAAATTTAGTGAGCTTCGTTTGTATAAATCTTCTAATGATTCAAAATCTTTTTCATTTAAATATTTGGCAGATAATGGAAGTAATATTTGATGCATCGAACGTTGAGGCACAGCTATAACTGAGGCAATATAAATAGCCACGCTATAGTAAGCAATCTCCTTAATTTCAACAAACTGCCCAATCATCACTTTATCAACATCTAAAAGTATGGTAGCTATTGAGCCCGCGATGATTATTAAAAATGAATACTTTAAAATATTGCTCAAATTCGGCACGCGTTTAAAGATTATCACTGGGAGTTTTACACTAAATGCAAATACATTCATAACTAGCATTCTTAATACATAAACCACTACAAGCCCTCCCATAAATTGTTCAAGATTTATAGCTTCAAAATGTAATAAGAATAACAGGATCATAGCGCCTACTCTATGAAAAACCTCTTTCATGAAATTTCCAAAAACCGTTTGCATTTGCACTTTTGCCCAAGCGAAAAACACCTCAAAATAAGCTAAGGCAACAGCTATGATTACCGTATGCCACAAATAGCCTTTAATAATCTCGTTTTTATTCGATAGAAAGCCAACAATACTATCATAACTCACATAAATTATTAATATTAAAGGAATTATAACACATAATGGTAACACTAACATGAGTGTTAAAAAACTATTTAAAGAGATTCTAGTTTTAAAAGTGGAATAGAATTTAACCAAGGTATTATGCATTCCAAAAGCCATTATTGGCATAATAACATAGGCTAAAGATAGCATATACCCTACCATACCATAATAATCGTCGCTCAGAAATTCGGTATAAAGAAATAAAGTATTAATGGCACCTATAAAAAACCCTAAATAGGTAGAAATGATGTTTTTAAAGGATTGAGATGCAACGATGCCCATTATAATAAATTAGCTAACGATTTTGTAAGTGCCTTTCTGTGATACTTTTGCAAACCAATAGGATGCGATTGTAATGTTTTATTCTGAAAAGCCTTATAATGCTCTAAGATAATTCTTTTTAGTGATTCGTAATCGGAGTAATTAAAGTAGTGTCCTGTATTAGTTTCTTTGATAATTTTCTCAACATCTGAATCTTTTGGACCAATGGCAACAATGGGTCTGTTTGAAACCATATATTCAAATAATTTACCAGGAATGATGCATTTAGTATCTTCTGAATCTATCTCAATTAGCAAGAGTAATTGAGATTTTTTTTGATTTATAATCGCCTCTTTATGTGATAAATAACCAACCTCATTAATATAATTACTTAAATTAAAATTCTTGATCGATTCTAACACTTTTTTACTGATAGATCCAATAAAATTAAGTTGAAAATCTTTTGAAAAATCATCATTTTCACTAATTAATTCATTTAAAACGCGCCAAAGTATTTCTGGATTTCGTTTAGATAATAAAGATCCAATATGTGATAATGTAAATTTGGTATCCATTATAAAATCTACAGCAGCGTCGTCATCATAACCATTTGTGATTACTTCAATAGGCTTATTTGTCATGTTTTGAAACTCTTGCTTAGTAACAAAACTCGTTACAATAATTTGATTAGAGGAATTTAAAACCTGTTTTTCAAACGATTTATGCTTTGCTTTAGAAGCCGATGTTAGCTTTAATTGTTTATGATATCCAATGGTTGTCCAAGGGTCTCTAAAATCTGCAAGCCATTTTATGTCTAATTTTTGTTTTAATTGAAGACCTATAAGATGGACGCTATGTGGTGGTCCAGTTGTAATAATCGTTTCTATACCTTCTTTTTTAATATAATCTAGAAGAAACGATACTGAAGGCTTTACCCAACCTATTCTGGCATCTGGAATAAAAAAATTACCTCTCACGTAAAGCATGACTTTCTCTATAAAAGATTGCTCCTGTTCTTCAGAAATAATGCCTTTACTAATTGTTTTTGAAGATTTATTTGAAAAGAATCCTGCCCACTTATAAGGCTCATTGATTGGATGATTAATAATGGTAATATCCTTTGAAACTTCAGAAGCAAAACTTTCATCAATAATGGGATAATTTGGATTTTTAGGAATAAAAACAACTGGGTCAATATTAAATTCCGGTAAATACTTGACGAATTTTAACCAACGCTGTACTCCTGGACCTCCTGCTGGTGGCCAATAGTATGTGATGATAAGTGCTTTTTTTTTTGTCATTTTTGTCATTCCCTTGAAGAAGGGAATCCATTTTTAGTTTAGTTTCGATTTTAAAGATTCCTGCCTTCGCAGGAATGACAAACTACGCTTTTGAGGGTTTATTATCTCGCTTAAACTCATAAAATAACCCTCCAAGTAATAATAAGCCAAGTAAAATAGAACTTGCTAAAGTTATTTTACTTCCTGTTTCAACCACATCTGGATCAAATTTAAATTCTATAGTATGATTTCCTACTGGAATATTCATACCACGTAAAATATAATTCACACGCATGTGATTAGCTTCTTTTCCATCAATAAATGTTTTCCACCCATCAGGATAGTAAATCTCTGAAAACACAGCAAATCCTTCATTTTGATTATTTGATTGATACTTTAAATAATTAGGTTTGGCTTCTGTAAGTTTGATAGTTGCTAAAGAATCAACTGCAAAATTAGTTTTAATGTTTTGAATAGACTCAAGTGCCTTATGTGATGAATAAATAGCTTTATTTTTATTATCTAAACTATCTAAAATCTTTATTTCTTCATTTGCTGAATTCACTTTTTTTAAATTCTTAATAAACCAAGCATTACCATTTGCCTCTTCATTTTCATAAGGAAATGCTTTACCCTTTTCATCTTGCGCAACAATATATTTTGTATTCAACATACTCAGCACATTAATATTGTTTTGTGCTATATAAAAATCAAAAACTTCTCTGTAACGTCTTAATTCTGCTGCATTATAACCATTTAAAGAGTTATGGAAATATGAAGGCTTTGAAGCTCCTGAAACCAAATCAAAAACTCTATAATGCGATTTATCTTTTAAAATAAATGCATCTACTTCGGTAGCTTGAAATGGTTTTGACATTTTCACACCAGAAACAAAATCATCATTATTCACATAACGTCTGTCAACTCCAATTAAATCAAAAAGTATTAACCCACAAAAAGCTACAATCACCCACTTTTCTTTTAATTTCTCCTTTAGAAATAAATAAATAGCTCCAGCAGATAACAATACAAAAATCAAGGTTCTAATAGCATCTTGAGTAAACATTGCTTTTCTGTCGGTTTTTAAAGCCTCAACAAAATCTTGTCCGTAGCTCTGACGATAAAACCCATCATTAATACCTACAAAATCAAATAACGACGATTTAAACAACAAAAACACCAATGCTATTCCACCAGTAATGATTGCTGAATATTTCAATGCTTTTAGCTTTTCTTCTTTCTTTTCAAAATCATTAAATAATCTGACTAAACCAAAAATAGCTAAAGCAGGAATACACAACTCTAAAATAACTTGAATGGAACTTACCGCCCTAAACTTATTATAAAGCGGTACGTAGTCAATAAAAAAATCCGTTAAAAATCCTAAATTTTTTCCATACGATAATAATAAGGAAAATAGAGTTCCTCCAACAAGCCACCATTTCAATCGTCCCTTCACCAAAAACAAAGCAAAAACAAATAGAAATAATACGACGGCCCCAACATAAGCAGGCGCTTCAACAATAGGCTGATCTCCCCAATATGTTGGCGCACGTTTCGCTTCTTGAGCGGCTTGAGTTGTTGTTGCTCCTAATTTTCTAAATGCTTCATAAGTAGCAGAGTCTTTTCCAACATCTTCTGCATTGCCACCACCCGTGAATCGAGGAATAAACAAATTAAATGTTTCAATTATTCCGTAACTAAATTGGGTTATATAGTCACGGTCTAATCCAGAGGTTGCTTCTTTTGGAGAACCATCTGGGTTTATCGTAAGCTCGCTTGTGCTGCGTTTACTTTCTTTAACGTATTCATTTGTCGCTAAAAAATTGGTTGCATTCAACGCTATTGATAATACTACTGCTGCAAGCAAAATACCAACAGATTTAAAATAATGTGGAAGCATCTGTTTTCTATAGGCATCAACTAAATAAGCAATACCTAGAACAATTACTAAAAACATAAGATAATAGGTCATTTGGAAATGGTTTGCTACCAATTCTAAGCCCATAGCAATTGTGGTTAGCAAAAACCCAGTAACATATCTTTTTTGAAAAACCAACAAAATACCGCTTAAAACCAAAGGCATATAAGCAATGGCATGCGCTTTACTGTTATGACCAACACCAAGAATAATAATTAAATACGTTGAAAACCCAAAAGCTAGTGCCCCGAGCGCCGCCAATTTAAAATCGACTTTTAACACTAATAAAAACACGTAAAAACTAAACAAATACAGAAATAAATAATCTGCTGGCCTTGGCAGAAAACGCAAAGCTAAATCAAGTTTCTTAATATAGTTATGCGGGTACCTTGCTCCTAGTTGGTAAGTTGGCATCCCGCCGAATGCACTATTTGTCCAGTAAGTATCTTCTCCTGTTTCAGCCTTAAAATCCTTTTGCTGCTTACTCATCCCTATATACTGCACAATATCATTTTGATATATAGCCTTTCCTTTTAAAACTGGACTAAAATAAGCTAGAGAAATTATTATAAAACCTAGTAAAACTAATACATGTGGTAATAATTTTTTCATTGTAAATGTCATGAAACGATTTTAAGAAAATAATTCTGAAAAATAGTTATAATTTTTCAGAAGTAACAATACTGAATCTAATAAACTTTTACAATAAGTTTTTACATTAATGGGAATGAAAAAACTATGTTTATTCTACTTCTTCATAATCCACATACTCACCAACATCATTGTTAGATGTTTTAGTTTTAGGGATTTTTTCAATAGTTATTTCACCTTCCTTTTTTATAGGATCTTGCTTTTGCCCTTTTTGAAATTGACCAAACTGATCTCCAAATTTTTGCTCCGCTTTTTTGGCTGCATATTTAAGAAGAAAAGGTGCAAAAATCCTTGAAAGGATTTTAATTCCGTAATATACTAAGGCAATTATGATTATGGTTCTTAATAAACCCATTTTTAAAATTTTATTATAATATATAACAAAAATACAATTCTATCTGTTTAAAAAACGTTCAAGAATGATAAAAAAAGTATAAAATATCTATATACTCACTACAAATAGCTTTTCAGTTTTTATAGATGCTCTTTTTTCCTGTCTCAGCATTAAAATTTTAAATCGTAACGAAGTCTATGCTTGAAAATTTTGCTTTAATACAGAAAAAAATAACTATCTCTAAAATTCCCAAAACCTACTTCTATTGAGTATATTTGAAAAAGCCTTTAATACATTTTATTAAAGTGATAATGAAACTATATGATTATGAGCCCATTTAAATCTACACTGTTTTTCCTGTTTAGTTTAACTGCTACCCAAGCGTTTTGTCAATATACCGACGTTATTAACTCTAACAGACCAGGGGTTTCTAGAAGCGCCTTTTCCGTTGGAACTAATGTCGCACAACTAGAAATTGGCCCTTATAGCATTAAAGAAAAAAGAACGCCAGCAGCAGCTTATGAAGTTTCTGGATTTGGAATTGATTTTGCCGCGCGTTACGGGTTATTATTGGAGGAATTAGAGTTGAATATTGAAGGAACTTATCAGAATGATACTAAAACATTTGCTTCAAATTTTTCATCTGAAGATAAACGCGCTAATTTTAAGTTTTTGGCGATAGGTGCTAAATATTTAGTGTTTGATCCTTATAAAAATGCTGAAGAAGACAAACCTAATCTTTATAGCTGGAAAGCAAACCGACAGTTTAAATGGAAATCCTTAATCCCTGCTGTGTCAGTTTATTTGGGAGCAAATTATGACACCAAGCCAAACCCCTATACATTTTCAGGAATTGAGGGTTTTAGCCCTAAAGTAATGATTGCTACACAAAATAATTTTTCTGGAGGCTGGGTCTTTGTAATGAACTTAATTAAGGACAGAATAGGAACTGATCAATCTGATTTTCAATACATATTAACTTTAACACACTCTTTCAATCCAAAATGGGTTATTTTTGGCGAAACTCAAGGTATTAAAAGTGATTTTTATGCCGATAATCTTTTTAGATTTGGTGGCGCATATTTAATGGGGAAGGACTTACAGTTAGATACTGCAGTTACTTTTAACACAAAAGACACTCCATCTGTATTTAGTTTGAATTTTGGAGCGTCATACCGTTTAGATTTCCATAGAGATAAAGAATCTGATAATGGTACTTCTGCTGAAAATGAAGGAAAAAGAAGAGCTAATCGAAAAGGAAAAAATAAAAAGAGAAGTAATAAAGAAGATTCAGGTGAAAAAATTAGCAAACAAAAAAAGAAAGATATAGATTTTGATGAATAACCCATACCAGATGAATTTCAAAATGATTGGTAATAAATTAAAATTATATTTTCTTTAGATAAGATAGAAAATATAAGCATAGCCTTAGTTAAGGTTCTATTTTATATTGAAATATAAAGGAAATAGAAACTAATTTAATCAATTATTTTGAGGTTTATTTGGTATAAGCATCAACTCGCATCATTAAACTATGATAATACTCAAAGAAGTACAAACTAAAAAAGACTTAAAGGCTTTTGTAAAGTTTCCTTTTAAGCTATATGAAGATTCCAAATATTGGGTACCTCCTATTATAAGTCAAGAAATAAAGACTTTTAGTAAAAAACAAAATCCTGTTTTTAATGATGCTGATGCCAGATTATTTTTAGCTTATAAGAATGGTGATATCGTGGGAAGGATTGCGGCAATTGTGAATTGGCTCGAAGTAAAAGAGCAAAATCAAAAAAAGATGCGCTTTGGCTGGTTTGATTTTATTGATGATTTAGAAGTGTCGAAAACACTTTTAAACGAAGTTGAAAGCATTGGAAAAGCACACAATCTGGAATACACAGAAGGCCCTGTAGGATTTTCAAACTTAGACAAGGTTGGTGTTATGACAGAAGGTTTCGAGTCTATAGCACCTATGATAACGTGGTATAATCACGCTTACTATGTTAAACATTATGAAGCAGCTAATTACAAAGTAGAGAAATCGTATTCTGAAAGTAAGTTTCCTTTTGAAAATGTTAAGCCTGAATTCTTTCATAAAGCTCAAGAGCTCATCAAAAGGCGCTATCAATTAACACCATTAAAGCTCACTAAAACTGAGGAAGTTTTGCCTTATGCAGACAAGATGTTCGACTTGTTTAATGAAAGTTACGCGTCTTTATCTTCATTTGTAGCTATTAATGACGTTCAAAAAGAATACTTTAAAAAGAAGTTCATAAGTTTTGTAAACCCCGAGTACATTAAATTTGTAGTAGATAAAGATGACAACATGGTTGGGTTCGCCATTGTAATGCCCGCATTTGCTAAAGCTTTACAAAAAATGAATGGCAAACTATTTCCTTTTGGGTTCAAGCATATTATAAAAGCAAAAAAGCACAGTAAAGATGTTATCTTTTATTTGATAGGTATTCACCCCGATTACCAAAATAAAGGCGTTCACGCAGTTATATTTAACGAATACTACGAGACCTTTAAAGAAAAAGGAATTGAAACCTGCTTTAGAACACCAGAACTAGAAGATAACGAAGCCATTCATAAAATATGGAAACACTTTTTTCCTGAGGTTTATAAACGCAGAAAAACGTTTAGAAAAGATATTCGTTAAAAAGAAGATAGAACGCTTTCTCTAAAAGATTAAAATATCTATAAGCACATCTCAGTTTTCCGCTTTTTAAGGATGGATTACGGGAGGTGTTAAACCGTATCATTTCAAAATCATATTCCACCTAGTACGACACACCCCTTAATCCCCTCTTTTTAGAGGGGAAACTCATGCTCAATATTTTATGTTAAGTATTCGTTGTATTTATTTTTTTAAAAGCAACTGTTTCCCTCCTAATAAGGAGGTCCCGATAACTATCGGGATAAGGGAGGTGTAAAAAACTATACTTTCAATTTACAATGCTCTTATCTAATTGAGTCTTTGTTTAATCAAATATTTCTAAGAACTACGCTATAACTTACTCATGCCAAAAAAAAAACCCGATTCAAAATTGAATCGGGTTTTCTTTTTAATTATTTTTAGTCCATGATAAAAATTTAGAATAGAACTATAAACTACACGCACATAGCATATTATGGCTTTTCGCTACAAAGACCTCACAGGTTTTAAAAACCTGTGAGGTCTTTGTTGTCCTGACAATTTCGAGTAGTTTATTTCTCTAAATTAAATTTTGTTAAGTACTTATTTATTATATGCTTTATTCGCCCATTGCCGCTATTAAAGCTGCAGATAAGCGTTTATAAGTCCCGTTTACTAAACGATCTCTAATCGCATCAAAAGCATCTAAAGTTTCTGATACATCCTGTAAAGTATGTGTAGCTGTTGGAATTAATCTTAACAAAATTAACCCTTTAGGTATCACAGGGTAAACTACTATAGAACAGAAGATTCCGTAATTTTCACGTAAATCCCTTACTAATGCCATAGCTTCAGGAATACTTCCTTTTAAATAGACTGGTGTTACACAACTTTGTGTTGTACCAATATCAAATCCACGGGCTTTTAAACCGGATTGAAGTGCATTAACATTCTCCCATAATTTGTTTTTCAGTTCAGGCATTGTTTTAAGCATTTCTAAACGCTTACGTGCACCTACAACCAATTGCATTTGCAAAGATTTTGCAAACATCTGAGAACGTAAGTTATATTTTAAATAGTCAATTATCTCTTGATCCGCAGCAATAAAAGCTCCTGTGCTCGCTAAAGACTTAGCAAATGTTGCAAAATAGACATCAATATCATCTTGAACACCTTGTTCTTCTCCTGCTCCTGCTCCGGTAGCTCCTAAAGTTCCAAAACCATGAGCATCATCAACAAATAACCTGAAATTAAATTTCTTTTTAAGCGCTACAATTTCTTTTAAACGCCCTTGCTCTCCTCGCATTCCAAAAACACCTTCAGAAATCACTAAAATCCCTCCGCCTGTTTGTTCAGCCATTTTAGTAGCACGCTCTAAGTTTTTTTCTAAACTTTCAACATTATTGTGTTTATAAGTAAAACGTTTGCCCATGTGCAATCGAACACCATCAATAATACAAGCATGCGCATCAACATCATAAACAATTATATCGTTTTTAGAAACCAAAGCATCAATAGTAGAAACCATACCTTGATAACCGAAATTTAGAAGGTATGCCGCTTCTTTGCTAACAAAATCAGCTAATTCATTTTGGAGCTTTTCATGTAAATCTGTGTGACCAGACATCATTCTTGCTCCCATTGGATAAGCTGAACCATATTTAGCACCAGCCTCAGCATCTACTTTACGTACTTCTGGGTGATTTGCTAAACCTAAATAGTCATTAATACTCCATGTAATAACATCTTTCCCTTGAAATTTCATACGGTTTGAAATCTCTCCTTCTAACTTAGGAAATACAAAGTAACCTTCTGCTTGTGCTGCCCATTTGCCTAATGGTCCTTTGTCTTTATAAATTTTTTCGAATAAATCTTTCATTTAGTAAATCTTATTGCTATTAAAATTAAGACGTAACTACAACTAGATAATTGCTTTTTAATAGGGATGCAAACATTAAAATGTTTAAAAATTCAAGAAGCCTTTAGTTCTTAGTTAGTTGATGCAAAACTAAATATTTATATGCTTTGAACATAATTTTTAATGCTCAATTATTAATTATACCAAATAAACTTCAAAATGATGGGTTAAATTCGTTTCTATTTCCTTTATACCTGCCTGCCGGCAGGCGGGTTTCATTATAAAACAGACCCGTTCCCGATAGCTATCGGGATATTGCTATGCTTATATTTTCTATCTTATCTAAAGAAAATATAATTCAAATTTACCATCAATAATTTTAAAATTTAATTGGTGTTAAATGCTAAAAGAGATGAAATTTTGCTTATCCAACAAAATCACATCTCTTTTTATAGGTTAATATTTCTATTATTTTATGTATTGTATATTTTGCGCAGCAGCTTCATTAATACTATCAAAGAAACCTTGTTCGCTCATCCATTTATCACTGTAAACCTTACTCATATACCGAGCTCCATGATCAGGAAAAATAACTACTACATAATCATCTTTCTTAAATCGGCCCTCTTCACCTAATTGTATTAAAGCTTGTGTTACTGCCCCTGACGTATATCCAACAAACATACCTTCAGTTTTTGCAATTAATCTTGCAGTATGCGCACTATCTTCATCTGTAACTTTTACAAATTCATCTATAACATCAAAATCTGTGGCTGTAGGAATTAAATTTTTACCTAAACCTTCTATTCTATATGGATAAATTTCTTTTTCATCAAACTCTCTAGTTTCATGATATTTCTTGATAACAGAACCAAAGGCATCAACACCAATAACTTTAATGTTAGGGTTTTGTTCTTTTAAATATTTAGCTGTACCAGAAATAGTTCCTCCTGTTCCACTACACGCTAATAGATGTGTTATTTTACCAGCAGTTTGTTCCCAAATTTCTGGACCTGTAGATTTATAATGTGCATCAATATTTAATTGATTAAAATATTGATTGATATAGACTGAACCTTTAATCTCGCCATGTAAACGCTTAGCTACTTCATAATAAGATCTCGGATCGTCTGCACTAACGTGTGCAGGACAAACATAAACCTTAGCGCCCATTGTTTTTAGCATGTCTATTTTGTCTGGAGACGATTTAGAGCTTACCGCTAAAACACAATCATAGCCCTTAATAATACTTACCATAGCAATACTAAAACCTGTATTACCAGATGTAGTTTCTATAATAGTATCGCCAGGAGAAAGAATACCTTCCTTTTCAGCTTGTTCAATTATGTAAAGTGCTATTCTATCTTTAGATGAGTGCCCTGGGTTAAAAGATTCAACTTTTGCATAAAAGTCACCTTTAAACTTGGAAGCTATTTTATTAAGTTTAACAAGCGGTGTGTTGCCTACTAAATCTAATACATTATCAAATACTTGATTTTTGTGTTTCATATAAGCTTTTTATAAACTGCGTGTTTTCAAAAAACACAAATACAGTCTAAACCGCACAAAAATAAAACATTTTTTTTTATTAACCATGAATTCCTTCTAAATCTAGCAAAAACGCATATTCCAGAGCAACTTCTTTTAGACTTTCAAAACGACCAGAAGCTCCTCCATGCCCCGATTCCATATCAGTATGCAACAATAATTTATTAGAATCTGTTTTCATCTCTCTTAGTTTAGCTACCCATTTTGCTGGCTCCCAGTACTGTACCTGTGAATCATGCAAACCAGTGGTAACAAGCATATTTGGATAGTCTTTGGCCTCAACATTATCATAAGGTGAATAAGACTTCATGTAATTGTAATACTTTAATTCATTCGGATTTCCCCATTCATCATACTCACCTGTAGTTAGAGGTATGGTATCGTCAAGCATCGTTGTTACAACGTCTACAAAAGGAACCGCTGCCAACACGCCATGATAAAGTTCTGGATTCATATTAATGATTGCCCCCATTAACAAACCTCCTGCAGAACCACCATAAGCGTATAAATGCTGGTTTGATGTATATTTCTGATGAATTAAATACTTTGAGCAAGTAATAAAATCTGTAAACGTGTTCTTTTTAGCAAGAAGCTTTCCATGCTCATACCATTCACGCCCTAAATACTCACTACCTCTAACATGCGAAATGGCATAAATAAAACCTCTATCTAACAAACTTAAACGAATACTTGAAAACGAAGGGTCTATGGTTGAACCGTAAGATCCATAAGCATATTGGAGTAACGGATTAGAACCATCTAGCTTAATCCCCTTTTTGTAAACTAGCGATATTGGTATTTTAACACCGTCACTAGCTGTAGCCCAAATACGTTTAGATTCGTAATTTTCTTTTTTAAACTTTCCTCCTAAAACCTCTTGCTCTTTCTTAATTTCGCTCTGCTTTGTTTTTAGGTTATAATCAATTACAGAACTTGGATCCGTTAACGAATTATAACCATAACGTAACAAGTCACTCTCAAAATCTGGGTTATTACCAATATAAGTTGTATAGGTTTCAGAGTTAAAAGGCAAATAATAGTCTTCTTCTTTGTTCCAACTAATTATTCTAAGTTTATTGAGTCCGTTTTCACGCTCATTCACTACTAAATAATCTTTAAAAATTTCGATATCTTCAATCAAAACAGATTTTCTATGCGGAATAACATCCTGCCAGTTTTCTTTCCCTGTAGTGTTTTCACTGGTTTTTGAAATCTTAAAATTAGTAGCATCATCTTTATTAGAAATGATATAGAAACTATCATTATAATGGGCTAGATTATATTCTAAATCTTCTGTTCGTTCTTGAAAAATCTTAAAATCGCCATCTGGTGTGTCAGCATTTAAAAAACGATATTCAGAGGACAATGTACTTGAAGACCCGATAATTATATACTTTTTAGATTTTGTTTTATAAACAAACGTATTAAAAGTTTCATCAACTTCATAAAACACTTCAATATCAGTTTCAGGATCAGAATATAATTTATGTTTAAATATTTTATGAGAACGCAAGGTTACTTCATCCTTCATAGCATAAAATAAAGTGTTATTATCATTTGCCCAAGTAGCACTACCTGTTGTGTTTAAAATTTTATCTGAATAAATCTCACCAGTAATCAAATTCTTGATTTGAATAGTGTATTGACGTCTACTAACGGTATCCGTTGAAAATGCTGCTAATGTATTATCTGGACTTATGGAAATTCCCCCTAAATTAAAATATGCATGGTCTTTTGCCATTTTGTTGCAATCAAACAATATGTCCTCGTTGGCTTCCAACGTTTCCTTTTTCCGCACGTAAATTGGATAATCTTTTCCTACCTCATATTTAGTAAGGTACCAATACCCGTTTAGTTTATATGGCACAGAGGTGTCATCCTCTTTAATTCTACCTTTGATTTCTTCAAATAAATCCTTCTGAAACCCTTCTGTATGGAGCGTCATTTGCTTTGTGTACGCATTTTCGGCATTCAAATAAGCTATAACATCCGAATTATTTTTATCGTTTAACCAATAATAATTATCAATTCTTTTATCATTATGAATGGTTAATTCTTTTGGTACTTTTTTAGCTAGAGGAACTTGAATAGTTGTTTTCAATGAGGGTGTTTTTATTCTTAAAAAATTAAGCTTTCAAAAATAGAAAAATTAAATAGCTTTGTGAACTAATAATTAATTTAAAAACTATGTTTGGAGATATGATGAATATGATGGGTAAACTTAAAGAAACCCAGAAGAAAGTGGAAGAAACGAAAAAACGCTTAGATACCGTTCTAGTTGATACATCAAGCAATGATGATAAACTTAAAATTACGTTGACAGCCAATAGAACAATTAAGTCTATAGAAATTGATGACGAATTACTTAAAGATAAAGAACAACTTGAAGATTACTTAATCCTTACTTTAAATAAAGCTATAGAAAAAGCCACAAAAGTTAACGAAACCGAATTGGCAGCAGTAGCAAAAGATGGTATGCCTAGTATTCCAGGAATGGATTTGTTTAAATAACAACAACTCCTTATGATATAATCAAATAAAAATTAGTTTTAGTGAAAATTTGCTAAGTGTAAATCATAATATATTATCAAATTGATAATTATATGATTTCTATACCGAGTTCATGTATTTCAATTTTTATATTTTAACCTTTTAAATGTAAATAAAACCGACAAAATGTAATCATAAATTCAGATATCTAATAGTTTGGTATTTTGTCTAAAAAAACCGCTACCAATATACTCGTCTCATATATTTGTTAGTGTAAATTGTAAAAAACTATTAAATATTATGAAACACATTACTAAACTTTTATTATTAGCGATACTTGTTGTATTTGCTTCGTGTCAAAATGAGACACTAAATGAGGGAGCTTCTTCAATAGTTGAAGATGAAGCGGCATTAGAAAACGAAATTTTAGTTTCTGATGGCGAAGAAGACGAAACATTCGTTTTAAATGAAGACAGTGAAGTCATGCCTACTCGTGAGCTTTCTTTTTCTATGTCTAGTAACTTATCAAATGGTTCTGCTGAAGTGGTTCAGGAGTATACCGTTATTGATGCAGATAGAGACCCTTTCGGTGCTAATCAACCAGCAGCTAACTTTTGGTGGCCAGAAACTTCAAGTAGTTATTTTTCTGGTTATTTTTCTTCAAGTGAGGAACATAAATTAACTTACACAGAGTACAATAATGGAACTGCCAATATTAAAGGCACTACGGTTAGGGGAACTTGTGTTGTAGAAGTTAATGTTTGGCTAAAGGATAAAAAATCTTGGAGCGAGTGGAATGCTATAGGTGGAGAACATAAAAGTGAAGGTACTGCAGGTCTTGCTGCAAATAAAGAAGATTTAAACTATTACGTTATTGACTCCGAAAGAAGTGTAATAACTGCAAATGGAGGAGATTGTTTAGAAGAAGGTACTTTTGGAGCTGAACAAAGACCTGATCCAAATGATTTAAATACACCTAACTACGGTGCTCATGTTGGTCCAGGAGGTGCAAATCTTGACTCTAATATTGGTGCTGACGGAATTAGTACTTGGGGATGGTTAACTAAAAATGGGCAACGTACTCAATGGATTTTTGATTTCAATTTCGTTATTGAACCAAAAGAAGTGCCTTGTAGTGATTGTGAAGGAAAAGTTACTGAACTAGAATTAGAATTCGACTGGCATTACGCTAAAAGAGTAAAAATTTACCAAAAGAAGGAGAACACATGTTACGGTGTTAAAATCTTTGATAAAGTTTTACAACCTGGTGAGAAGTTCACAATTGATGGTGCCAACCAAGATGGTTCAATAGGTAAATATGCATACATCTATATCAATGGATGTTATTACACTAAAATTAAAACCAATTGTTATATTAAAATTGGTCCTGGATATACTAAAGGTGTATTTAATGTAGTAAGTGGAACTAGTTCAGAAGGTGGAGAACTTTGTGAATATGTTAAGCCAGATTATAATAAATGTTACAGACACTGGAGTTGTAGATACTATAGCCGTTGTAGATATGGTTACTAAAAAATCAAGTTAACTTAATAAAGCATATTAACAGAAAGGTTGTCTTTAAATTTAAGGGCAACCTTTTCTGGTTAAAATTTTCGAAGTAATTCTTATTTTTAAGAATGTTTAGAAAATTAGTTTTGAAAGTTTGGGTAATACTCCTATCCTGTTGACTAGTATAACAACAGAACATTCTTAGTAATTAGTCATATTAATAATAACCTTAACACATAACGCATGCTGATTAGAACTTTTAATTGATTAAAGTAAAGCATTCTTTTTGACTGTATAATCGATAGTTCTTTTATTGAACTGCAAGATACAGAGAGGTATCCATAATATACACACAAAACCTTAACCTAGTATCTCTGTCTTTTACAAAGGTTTTAATTTGGACAAGTACCGCCTTGTTTGTATTTTAGTTTTGTTAAACAATAGCTAAAATGTACTTTACTTATTAAAAAATTAGCAAAATTATGATTCCAAAAATTATTCATTTTTGTTGGTTAAGTAATGAAGAATATCCTAAAACTATTAAAAAATGTATTTCTTCATGGAAAAACAAACTACCAGATTACGAATTTATCCTATGGGATACTAAGAAATTTGACATAAACTCAACACTCTGGACCAATCAGGCTTACGAAGCCAAAAAATATGCTTTTGTAGCGGATTATATTAGATTCTATGCTGTTTACAAATATGGCGGTATATATCTAGATATGGATGTTGAAGTCTTAAAAAAATTTGACGCCCTTCTAAATTTACCATATTTTATTGGAAGTCAATTCGATAATCTTATTGAAGCGGCTATTTTTGGTGCTGAAAAGAAAACTGATTGGGTTTTAGATTGTTTGAAATATTATGAGGATCGATCTTTTATTAAAGAAGATGGTCATTTAGATCTATTGGTTTTACCAGTAATTATGCAATTGCAAATCAAACAAGCTCGAAAGATAATATTGCTTAAGCCTAATGACATAAATAACATTTCCGAATTAATAGTGAATAGAAATTTATTTTTCTTATTTTCTTCAGAATACTTTAGTCCAAAAAACCATCAGACAGGAAAAGTATTGGTATCAAGAAAAACGTATACGATTCATCATTATAATAATTCTTGGCTGCCTTTTATATCTAAAATTCGCTTAAAACTTGTAAAGTTTATTGGAGTTAACAATACTGAAAAAATTATTAATTCGTTAAGTTTAAGAAAAGTTACTACTAAATTAAAAAGAAAAACCACCTTAAAAAAGACTTAACTGTCCTTTTGTTTTTTATAAATCACAATAAATTCACTTATTTTATAATAACCTTAATTTCATAAAAATTAGAAACTGTATATTTGGCATAATAGTACTTATTCTCTAAATCAATATTTTGATTGTGAATATTTAGTCCATTATCTTTTAAACAGATGGTGATCCAACCAAGTTTGTTTGGTGAAATGAAATCTTTTTTTAAATTGTCTCCAATGTAATAATATTGAGAACTCCCAAATACATCTTCAAAATATTTATAGTTATCAACACAAGGTTTTTTGCTTCCAAATTCTTCAGATACAATGATTTTAGAAAAATATTTTTCTAAGTTCAAAGCTTCAATTTTATTACGCTGTTGCACACTTCTACCATCAGTTAACAAACCAAGTGGTATTTTCTTTTTCTTTAGTATTTCTAGTACTTCAACAACATCAGGTGATAATTTAATATTTGGTTTATGATTTCTATAAACTACTAATAGATTATCAGTTGTTAAAGATGTCTTGTAAATACTCAATATACCTTCAAAAACATTTTGTTTTAAATTATATAATTCCACCATTTTTTCAAAAATAGTATTTTTATCTTCTGGAACTTCTAAAGAAATACTATGGGCTATACTAGAAAAGGCAGATTTTAAGAAATCTATTTCCTTGTATAATGTGTCATCTAAATCAAATACGACAACTATTGATGGGTTAGTCATTATGAATTAAAATTTCGTCATCATATCGAAGCATCAATAAATTATTTTCCCATTCGTCAAAATATTCAATTTCTTGATTAAGTAAATATTCTTCTATGATCCATTTCGGGTAGTTCCCTCCAGCAAGATAAGAAAGAGGAAAACCGCCTCCAAACCTAGGGTTAATTTCAATAGCAACAATTGTAGCTGTTTTTTCATTGAAAAATACCTGAAGTGTTATACAACCTTTAGCTCCATCAATTTTGGAGAATTTTTTTTCTACAAACGCTTTCACATCGTTTTTACAGGTAATTGCTTTTGAGACTTCTCCACCTCTTACCTCTAATCTTTTTCTTGGAATTACACATTTTAAGTTACTTTTTTGATCATAATATAAATCACATGTGTATTCATCATAAATATCATGATCTAAATACTCAAAAAATTGTAAATAATCATTTTCAAAATGATACGCCGAAAATTGATTTTCATTCCTTATTATAAAATTTTCTTTCCCTCCACTTCCAAAAACTGGTTTTATAAACAATGGGAGTTTGTAATTGTTCTTATTTAATATTTGAGCTGTTTTAACATTAAGAGAATCAAAAAAGCTTTTTGTTTTTATTTTGTTAATGGAAATCTCAATAAAATCAACGTCAGATAAAACTATAGAAACTCCTTTTTTAAAAAATTCTTGTCTATTTTTAGCTAAAACTGTAAGCTCTGTATCTATAGTAGGCACAATTAGTTTAATATTGTTTACTAAACATATTTTTAATAATAATTCAATATAGTTATCATCATCAATTTTACATGTTTTAAATGCTCTATCTACAATTTGTGCCGCCGATGATAGGTTAGGCTGAAAGTCAGATACGTATACACTTCCTTTAGGATTAATCTTAAAATATTCTTTTTTGAAGGCCCTCACTAAAGAGACTCTTCTTCCTACTGAAGTTATCAAAATATTACTCATTAATTTTTGTTTTAACAGGGGCTTTTTATTGAAAAATTATAACCTTTTTAAAATTGGATTAAAAATTATAAATATAAGATAGAAAACAGGTTTAATATTAAATAATTTAACTAATATAGCATAACTAGTTTTATTATAATCTTCACTAATAAATGAATTAAGCGGGTAAGCACTGACTTTTTTTAAATTGTTTAATGTTGATTTTATTTCTTTTAAAGTAATTGTTGATTTCAGCATTCTTATCATCATAAAAAACACAAACGACTGCTGTCTAGTTATTAATCGTTTTATACATAAGTTTCCTTTCGGGCTTAATGTATCGATACTTCCAATAATGGATTTAAATACTTCTGCCGCATTTGCATTATCTCTAATCACTCTCAAATAATGACTAGGTTCTTTATTTGTCATTGCAGATTGAGGAGTTACTGCATGTCTATGCACATCTATGGACACATTAGAAACTCTTTCTGCTTTAACAAATATTTCAGCTGTAAAAATAGCATCTTCCATCCATCTACCTTCGATAAACTTGAAGCCTAATTTTTTTAAAAAATCTCTTTTAATGAAATACCACCAGACTTCATTTTTGTAATAGTTATTTGCTATATACTCTATACCTGTTACAATTTTTATGTTTAATCCTTCTTTTTCCTTTGTTTTAGATTCTAACATATCTGGACTTAATGTTTTTTCTGACAAAAATGTTAAAATATCTAAGTCATTTCTTTCAGAATAATCAAGTAACAATAGAAGTGAATTCTTAGCTATATAATCATCAGGATCAATAAAGTAAATATATTTTCCTTTAGCCAAACTAATTCCTTTATTTCGAGCACTTCCAACACCTCTATTAATTTGTGTAATTACTTTAAGATTGGCATACTTTATAGCATATTTTTTAGCTATGTCAACACTATTATCCCTAGAGCCATCATTAACTACTAGTATCTCATAATCATTTTCAGCTAAATCTTGATTAACTAAACTATCAAGGCATCTTGCGATGTATTTCTCTACGTTATATACAGGAATGATGATACTTAATTTCATAGTTTCAATACTTTATAAAATACATAGATGCAAGAAGACAGCTTTATATAAACAACTTAATGTTAAAGCGTAATTCTCAAGGAAGCTTTATTAATTTAAATTTATAAAGAAATCGTATAGGATAAAGTATACTATAAAACAAAAACCTATGATTAAAAATATAAACAATTGACTTATAAAGTCTTGCCTCAATAAAGTATGATATGGGATAAGCTTTAATTTTTTTCAATTCATCCAAAATTGGATTAATCTTTTTTATAGAAATGCTTCCTTTCAAAAATCGGAAAAATAAAAAATACACATTTACATCTCTAAAATATTTTATTTTTTTAATTACTCTAAACAATTCTGGGTCATTTTTTTTGGACACCTCATTAATAATGGAATTATAACTATTTGTCACATCTAAATAGCTATCCACCATTTTTTCTAAATGTATAGAATCATCACTATTCATAATAGAAGTTGGCACTTTTACATACCTATGTACATCGTCATTTAAAACAACAACTTTTTTTGCTAAGTAAAATAATTTAAGGGTAAAAGGTCCATCCTCCAATGGATTGCTTTTTTCAAAACTAATATTGCTAGAAATAATAAATTCTCGCTTTACAATATACCACCAAACGGTAATATTATGAAATTTAGTATTTGACAAAAAATCAATACCACTGCAAACTTCAAAATTCCCAAATTTGCTTTCTGATTGAGAATTAACCAAATCGAGTCGAGACGTATTAAGAGATTCAAACCCCAAAATATCGAGACTATTATTAAAAGCAATTTTTAATAATCTACTTAAAGAATCATGCACTATATAGTCATCAGCATCTATATTATAAATATAATCCCCTTTAGCTAGCTTTAATAATTTATTTCTTGTTGGATACAGTCCTATATTATCTTGAGTAAACAAAAATATATTTTTATTTGTTTCAACATAATTATTCATAATTTGAAAAGAATTATCAGTAGAACCATCATCAATTACAATAATTTCATATTCATCTTCTACTAAATCTTGATTCAATAAACTGTCTATACAATTACTTATATAATTTTCAGCATTATACATAGGTATTAATATACTTAACTTCATATTAAAAATTGAAATTTCAAATCAAAAATATACGTATTATGAAGAACTGATAAATTTACTCGTTGATATGTATAATTTAGACTACAAAATCATAAGTCCTCAATTCATTAATTAATTTTTCATGCATAATATCTGTATAATCTAAATGAGTTACCATTCTAAGCTTCCCGCTTCCCATACTAATTATATGTATATTATTTTTGGTTAATTTTTGTACAAAATCTTTCTCATCAACATCATCATTTAGTTCAAAAATAATAATATTAGTCTCAATAGGTTCAACAATTTTAACAATAGATAGTTTGGTTAACTCCTTTCCTATTTCTATTGCTTTTTTATGATCTTCTTTTAACCTATCAATATTATTTTCTAAAGCATACAAACCAGCTGCAGCTAAATAACCTGCTTGCCTCATATTCCCTCCAAATATCTTTCTAATTCTTATTGCATCGTTCATTATTTCAGAATTTCCTACTAAAACGGAGCCAACAGGACACCCCATGCCTTTACTTAAACATACCGAAATGGTATCAAAAATCTCACCATATTGCTTAGTGTTTTCATTTTTAACTACTAACGCATTCCATAAACGTGCACCATCTAAATGAAAACCTAAATTATTATTTTCACAAACAGCTTTTATTTTCTTTATCTCATCAAAATCCCAACATGCACCACCACCTTTATTTGTAGTATTTTCAATCTCAACCAAACTTGTTTTGCTATAATAATAAGCATCTGGATTTATTGCTTCTTCAACTTGTTTTGCTGTAAACATACCTCGGTTGCCATCAATTAATTTACAAGAAATTCCACTATTAAAAGATGCACCTCCAGACTCATAATTATATATATGTGCGTATTTATCACAAATTACTTGATCTCCTGGGTTTGTATGCAGCTTCAAAGCCGTTTGATTTGCCATTGTTCCACTTGGAAAAAATAATGCCTGCTCTTTTCCAAACATTTTTGCGACTTTACTTTCCAATGTATTAACTGTTGGATCTTCTCTAAATACATCGTCACCAACTTTGGCTTGCATCATAGCATCCAACATGGCTTTTGAAGGTTTTGTAACTGTGTCACTTCTAAGGTCTATATTCATAACATTTATACCATTTTTGCAATTAACTTATTAATTTCAGTTTATAAATAAGCCAAAAATACCATTTAACGAAAATAATTGTTTTGCATCTATTCATCGAATTTATTAATGATTTAAGCTAAAAACATGATATTTATTTTCTTACTTTCTTTATATTTATAGAGGATATTACTAAATACCAACCGGTTAATGCTATTAACAAAATATAAACATTTAAAATTATGAAAAAAAGTATTTTAACGCTTGTAGGGATTTGTTTTTTAATCTTCTCTTGCCAAAATGAAATTATTGAAATACAAGAAGAATCTGTTTTCTCTGCTTCAATATCGAGCTCACAACAGTCGTCTTACGTAGAATGTGTTGTAATAGATGCTGATCGTGCCTGTTTTAATCAACCTGCTTCAAATTTTTGGTGGCCGGTAAACCCTGAAACTGATTATAATGACTATTATTTTTCTTCTACTGTAGATAATAAATTGTCTTTCACAGAATACGATAATGGTACAGCTAATATAAAAGGATCAACAGTCAGAGGAACATGTATCGTTGTAGTTGATGTTTGGTTAAAAGATAAAAAAGATTGGAATGCTTGGGATGCTTCAGGTGGAACAATTAAAGCAGAAGGTTGTGATCCTGATGCACTTGTTAAAGAAGATCTTCGTTTTTATGTTATAGATTCTTCTAAAAGTACTATTTCAGCATCCGGAGATTGTGGTGTAGGTAGAACAGGGGAGTTTGGTGTAGAACAAAGACCTGATCCTGCAAATGCTACCGATGGAGATCCTAGCACACTTCATTTAGGTGCCATAGTTGGTCCAGGAGCTGCTCTTTTCGATAGTAGCAGTATTAATTCTGATGGGTTAGCCACTTGGGGATGGTTAACTGATAAAACTACTGGTGAGCGTCTTCATTCAATCGATTTTAATTTCAATTTTGAGTGTACAGAAGTTGAATGTGATGAATGTGAAGGTAAAGTTACCGACTTAACATTACAATATAATGGTACTGAAAAGGCTAATATTAAAGTTAAAACTAAAAAAGAAGGTGAAGACGGTAGTAAAGTTGTTTTTGAAGGAATGGTTGAAGCAGGTGCTGAATTTACTTTTTCTGGTAACGATAAAAAAGGCACTTTAGGTACTGAAATCAAAATTTATGTAAATGGTGATGAAAACACTAAAATTCACACAAGTTGTTCAAAACCAATTGGTCCTGGATTAATTAGTGGAGACTTTGAAGTTATGAGTGGATCAAGTAGAGAAGGTGGTTATTTATGTCCAGTAGACACACCTCTAGGTGGTGACTGTGGAGAATGTGAAGGAAAAATTACAGACTTAGAATTACAATATAATGGTGATGCGGTAGCAGATATTGTAGTTAAAACCAAAGGAAAAGGTAAGAACAAGGAAGGTGCTGTTGTATTTGATGGAACTGTAATGCCAGGTGAATCCTTTAGCTTTACAGGTAACGATAAAAAAGGAACTTTAGGAACGGAAATAACTATTTATGTAGATGGTAATGTAAACACTAAAATACATACAAGTTGTTCAAAACCTATTGGTCCTGGATTAATTAGTGGAAGCTTTGAAGTTATAAGCGGATCAAGTCGTGAAGGTGGTGAGTTATGTCCAGTAGATGTTCCACCAACAGGAGGTGAAGATGATGATTGTAGTGAATGTGATGGTAAAATCACAAGATTGGATTTACAATATAATGGTAATATTGGTGCGAATATTAAAGTTGTTCAAAAGAAAGATGGAATAGTTGTTTTTTCTGGAAATGTTAATGCTGGTGAAACATTCACGTTTTCTGGTGAAGATAAAAAAGGAACTTTAGGAACGGAAATCATTATTTACATTAACGATACTGAGTCACAAAGAATACATACAAGTTGTTCTGTCTATATTGGTGCAGGAGTTGTGTTTGGAGATTTCACTGTTTTAGGTGGTGCAAGTCGTAATGGTGGTGAGTTATGTCCAGCTGATGTCCCAGCAGCAGCAAGTGGTGGGCATTAAGCCTGTGATTGGAAAATTGAAATTATAGAATATATAAAAAAGAGGCTGTCTGAAAAGTCAATTTTGGAGTAAATTGTCACATTGAGCGCAGTCGAAATGCATTGGAAATCAAGATTATAACGTTTTCGACTGCGCTCAAACTGACAACTCGAAAAACTTTTCAGACAGCCTCTTTTTTATATTCAAATTCCCTTTAGGTATATAAATTTTAGAATTTTATTTTTACCTTAAACTTTAATTTATGATTATGAAACAATTACTTTTAATATGTAAAATTCTATAATTAAATCTTTTTTGAAGCTTTTTTAAAACCTATTTTTGTTCAAAACAAATAACCTATGATTACATCAGATCAAATTAAAGATCTAAACACCCGCCTCGACAAACTTAGGCACTATCTTTGACATAGATGCCAAACTTATAGAAATACAAAACGAAGAAGAACAAACCTTCGATCCCAATTTCTGGAACGACCCAAAAACTGCCGAGGCTATTATGAAATCGCTTCGAGTTAAGAAAAAATGGGTGCAAGATTATAAAGACTTAAAAACTCTAATTGAAGACCTTGAAGTTATTTATGAATTCTTTAAGGAAGGGGAATCTACTGTTGAAGATTTAGAAAATCGATATAATAAAGCGTCAATTCTACTAGAAGATATTGAATTTAGAAATATGCTTTCTGAAGAAGGTGATAGCTTAAGTGCGGTATTGCAAATTACCGCAGGCGCCGGAGGTACAGAGAGTTGTGACTGGGCTAGTATGCTGATGCGCATGTACTTAATGTATGCAGAAAAAAGCGGCTTTAAAGTGAAGGAATTAAACTTTCAAGAAGGTGATGTTGCAGGCATTAAAACAGTAACTTTAGAGATTCAAGGCGATTTTGCCTTTGGTTGGTTAAAAGGAGAAAACGGCGTGCACCGCTTAGTGCGCATTTCGCCTTTTGATAGTAATGCAAAACGCCATACAAGTTTTGCTTCCGTTTATGTTTATCCTCTTGTGGACGACAGCATAGAAATTGAAATAAACCCAGCCGATATTGAAATTACTACAGCGCGCTCTAGTGGCGCCGGAGGACAAAATGTTAACAAAGTTGAAACTAAAGTTCAATTAACTCATAAACCTTCAGGAATTCAAATTTCATGCTCAGAAACCCGTTCTCAGCACGATAACAGATCTAGAGCTATGCAAATGCTAAAGTCGCAATTGTATGAAATTGAACTTCAGAAACAATTATCCCAACGTGAAGATATTGAAGCTGGTAAAATGAAAATTGAATGGGGAAGCCAGATTAGAAACTATGTGATGCATCCTTATAAATTAGTGAAAGATGTTAGAACAGCTCATGAAACAGGTAATGTTGATGCAGTTATGGATGGAAATATAGATGAGTTTTTAAAATCATATTTAATGGCCATGGGGCAAAAAGAAGAAGATACATCAACACTTTAATAAATTGAAATTGAAACTTAAAAAAAGACCCTCCTTAGGAGGGATTTAGGGAGCATTATGAAAAACAAAATAGATACGATAATATTCGACCTTGGAGGTGTGCTAATTGATTGGAATCCAGAATATGTTTTTTTAGATGTTTTCAATGGAGATCGAGAAAAAATGCAATGGTTTTTTGATACTATTTGTACGAGTAATTGGAACGAAAATCAAGATGCTGGTTACCCTATGGTTCAAGCAACAGAAGAGAGAGTTGCTCTTTTTCCTGAATATGAAAAAGAAATACGAATGTTTTATGGCAGATGGGTTGAAATGTTAGGAGATGCCATTACCGGAACCGTTGATATTCTAAAAAAGTTTATTGATTCAAAAGATTACAAAATTGTAGCATTAACTAATTGGAGTGCAGAAACCTTCCCTATTGCTTTAGAGCGTTTTGAGTTTTTACAATGGTTTGAAGGTATTATAGTTTCAGGTGAAGAAAAAACAAGAAAGCCTTTTGATGCTATTTATAACCTAACACTAGAACGTTTTAATATCAAAGCTGAAAATGCTATTTTTATTGATGACAATCTTAAAAATATTGAAACTGCTAATAATTTGGGTATTAACGGTATTCGTTTTCAATCTCCAGAACAACTCCTCATCCAATTAAAAACCTTTAATATTAATTTATAATGATTAAAATATACCATAATAATCGATGTTCTAAATCTAGATGCGGACTAGAAATTTTAGAAAAATCTGGTAAAGATTTTGAAGTTGTTAAGTATCTTGAAAATGTACCTACTGCTAAAGATTTAAAAAACATCATAAAGTTATTAAGAATAAAACCAATTGATTTAGTTAGAAAAAATGAATCCATTTGGAAAGACAACTTCAAAAATAAAGATTTAAATGATGCCGAAATCATTACTGCTATGATTGAAAACCCCAAGCTTATAGAGCGTCCAATTGTCATTAATGGAAATAAAGCCGTAATAGGTAGACCTCCTGAGTTAATACTAGATATTATCTAGCTTTCACCCATTTTCAATTAACAAAATTTTAACCATTTGGTATTAAACGTTAAACTAGATTTGCCGTCTAATTATCAAAACACTTTAAATGGCTAAATCCAAATTTTTGCTAATTCTATTTTGCTTGTTCACTGCATTTGGTTTTGCTCAAAAACCAGAAGGAAAAGAAGTTAAAGTTACAGGATCTGTTATTGACGAAGAGACCAAGCAACCCTTAGAATATGCAACCATAGCCTTTTTTAGTAAACTTCAAAACAAAATTATTACTGGAGGAATAACTGATACAAAAGGTAACTTTAGTATACCTGTTTTAACGGGTATTTATGATATTACAATTGAATATATTTCTTTTAAAACAATTACAATTCCAAACAAAAATATATTAAAAAACGAAAACCTTGGTCGTTTTTCCCTTGAAATCAATGCTGAGTCATTAGACGAAATAGAAATTATTGCTGAACGTACAACTGTTGAAATACGTCTAGATAAGAAAATATATAATGTTGGGAAAGACCTTACTGTGAGTGGTGGAAATGTGAGTGATGTATTAGATAATGTACCATCCGTTTCTGTAGATGCAGAAGGCAATGTAGCCTTAAGAGGTAACGATAATGTCCGTATCCTCATTAATGGTAAGCCTTCTGGGTTAGTTGGACTTAATTCTACTGAAGCATTAAGACAATTACCTGCGGAAGCTATTGAAAAAGTAGAAGTAATCACCTCGCCTTCCGCTAGATATGAAGCTGAAGGTACAGCGGGGATATTAAATATTATTTTACGTAGAAGTAAATTACTAGGTTTAAACGGTTCTATTACAGCAAATGTTGCAGATCCTGATGCAGCTGGAATTTCAGGAAACATAAATTATAGAACAGGAAATGTCAATATTTTTAATACGTCTTCATATCGATATGATGAAACAGTTGGCAGATGGTATAATGATGTTCTATATTTTAACAATAACGTCCCAAATTTAGATGAGAAACGTGACTGGACAAATATTAGAAAAGGAATTACTACAAACACAGGTATTGAATGGTATATTAACGACTCAGCATCAATAACATCTTCAGTTGTTTATCGAGATAATAATTCTGAAAACAACTCGATTAATAAACTAGTACAGTTTAATAAAATTAACAATACTACAAGTGAAAGTGAACGACGAGATCCAGAAATTCAGGAAGATAAAACGATTCAGTACGCTTTTAATTTCACAAAAAATTTTGAAGCTAGTGACCATAAATTATCTTTCGATTTTCAATATGAAGATTCTAATCAAGATCAAAATTCTCTCATTACTATTAATGGTTTAGAATCTGAAAAGGTTTCTACTCTTGAAGACCAACAAAATATTTTACTACAGAGTGATTACGTATTACCCATTGGTGAAAAAAGCCAAATAGAATTAGGATACAGGGGTGATTTTAATACAAGAGCTACAGATTTTAGGGTTGACATTCTAAACCTTGACACTCAAAAATTTGAAATAAATAACAATCTAACAAATCTTTTTAATTTTAAACAATATATTACTGCTATTTACGCTCAATTTGGTAGTAAAATTGATAAATTTTCATACCTATTAGGTTTAAGATATGAAAATACTCGAATCACTCTAGATCAACCAACTACAGGCGATTTTAGTAAAAAAATAATTGATGGATTATTTCCTACCGTTAACCTAAATTATGAAATAAGCGACTCACAAAGCTTTACTTTAGGATACAATAGAAGAACTAGAAGACCAAGAGGATTTATGCTTAACCCTTTCCCTTCTCGTTCTAGTATAACAAATGTCTTTCAAGGTAATCCGGATTTAAACCCGACATTTTCTGGTACTTTTGAATTGGGGTATTTAAATAAATTAGAAAAGTTAACTATTTCCTCATCAATCTATTATTCTCAATCAAAAGACATTATGACTTTTGTAAGTAGAAGAACTAATGAGTCTGTTATTGTTAATGGGGAAGAATTCCCTGTAATAGAAAGAGGCCCAGTTAATTTAGGTAAAGATAAACGCTATGGTTTTGAGTTGAATTTAAATTATAATCCGACTAGAAAGTGGCGAATTAATAGTGATTTAAACATTTTTAAATTTGAACGAAATGGAAGTTTTAATGGCGTGGACTTAAGTGCCAATAATTTAACATGGACAGCAAGATTGACAAATAAACTAACATTACCATATAATATAGATTGGCAGACCAACATAAATTACAGAGGGCCAAGTCAAGATGCACAAAACAGTAGAAAAGGAGTTTTATCAACTAATCTTGCTTTGAGTAAAGATTTATTTAAAGAAAAAGCTTCAATAGCTTTTAATATAAGAGATCTTTTCAATAGTGCTTTTTATAGTAATGATATTACAGCAGAAACATTTACCGCCTACCAAGAAATTCAATTTAGAGGAGGGCGCACTTTTAATCTAGCATTTACATATAGATTCAACCAGAAGAAAAAACGAGAGCGCCAAGGTGGTTTTGAAGGCGGAGGAATGGATATGTAACTTAAAAAATATGTTTTAAGCTTGACGTTTAGCTTTTTTTTCTTTTCTAACTTCTTTTAACCTTTCAATTAAAGAACCTGCTATCCAATAAGGAACAACAAACGTTATTAAAAATATCATTAACCAAAACCCCATTGTTAAGATAGTTAAAAATGCTAAAAAGCCTAAATACTGGTCAAAATCAAACATAATAGTAATTGTCTTTTATAAAATCTTTAACAAAGATAATGCAAAGGTATGTCTTATACAATATCAAGTTAAAAATTATTAACAGAGTTTTTAACTAATCCAAATTTGGCTGAGGAGTCATACGTAAATATGGTTTAACTTCCTTATATCCTTTTGGGAAAATATTGGGTATATCCTTGGTTGCAACAGCAGGAACTACCACACAATCATCCCCATTATTCCAATTAGCAGGTGTAGCCACTTTATGATATGCTGTTAACTGTAAAGAATCTATAACACGTAACAATTCATCAAAATTTCTACCGGTAGATGCTGGATAGATTATAATTAGTTTCACCTTTTTAGTGTTATCAATCACAAAAACGGAACGCACCGTTAGTTTGCTATCTGCATTAGGGTGAATCATATCATAAAGTTCAGAAACTTTCCTATCCTCATCAGCGATAATAGGGAAATTAACTGTTGTTCCTTGAGTTTCATTAATATCATTAATCCATCCTTTATGCGAATCTAAGCCATCAACACTAAGCGCAACAACTTTTACATGACGCTTATCAAACTCACCTTTGTATTTTGCTACTGTACCCAATTCTGTTGTACAAACTGGTGTATAATCTGCTGGGTGCGAAAATAAAACACCCCAACTATCTCCTAACCATTCATGGAAATTAATAGTTCCTTCTGTAGATTGTGTTGTGAAATTTGGAGCCTCGTCTCCTAATCTAATTGTTGCCATAATATATATTTTTAAATTTGAACTTAAAATAAAGTCCTACTAATTTAATTGATTTTAAAATCATAACGTAAATAATTCCGTTATTAATATATTAAAAAGAAGTGGTAAAAACTAACAAAAATCATAATTAAAAACATCATAAAAGAATTACCTTAGCAGCTTATAATTTAAGCATTATTAATATGAGTTACAGAATAGAAAAAGATACTATGGGCGAGGTAAAAGTGCCCGCTGATAAACTTTGGGGAGCACAAACAGAACGCTCTAGAAATAACTTCAAAATTGGCCCTTCAGGCTCGATGCCATTAGAAATCGTTTACGGATTTGCTTATTTAAAAAAAGCAGCTGCATATACCAATTGTGAATTAGGCGTTTTACCTATTGAAAAACGAGATTTAATAGCACAAGTTTGTGAAGAAATATTAGAAGGTAAACACGATAACCAATTTCCTTTAGTTATTTGGCAAACAGGTTCTGGTACACAAAGCAATATGAATGTTAATGAGGTTGTTGCAAATAGAGCGCACCAATTAGCTGGTAAAGTTATTGGGGAAGGCGAAAAAACAATTCAACCTAATGATGATGTCAATAAATCGCAATCTTCAAATGACACGTTTCCAACAGGTATGCATATTGCAGCTTATAAAAAAATTGCGGAGACTACAATTCCTGGTGTTAAACAATTGCGTAATACACTTAATGAAAAATCAATAGCATTTAAAAATGTTGTAAAAATAGGTAGAACACACCTTATGGACGCTACGCCTCTTACTTTAGGACAAGAACTATCTGGTTATGTAGCTCAGTTAGATCATGGTTTAAAAGCCCTTGAAAACACATTATCACATTTAAGTGAATTAGCACTTGGTGGTACAGCTGTTGGTACAGGTTTAAATACGCCTAAAGGATATAGCGAACTTGTGGCACAATACATCGCAGAATTTACTGAATTACCGTTTATAACCGCCCCTAATAAATTTGAAGCATTAGCGGCTCACGATGCCTTAGTTGAAACACATGGCGCATTGAAGCAATTGGCAGTATCCTTAAATAAAATTGCCAATGATATTAGAATGATGGCTTCAGGACCGCGTTCTGGTATTGGAGAGATTACAATTCCTGCAAATGAACCTGGAAGTTCTATTATGCCTGGAAAAGTAAACCCTACGCAATGTGAAGCTTTAACTATGGTTTGCGCCCAAGTTATGGGTAATGATGTAGCTGTTTCTGTTGGTGGTTTACAAGGACATTATGAATTGAATGTGTTTAAACCTGTAATGGCAGCTAACGTATTACAATCAGCACAATTAATTGGTGATGCCTGTGCTAGTTTTGAAGAAAATTGTGCAGTTGGGATTGAGCCTAACCATGCGGTTATTACAAAACTATTAAACAATTCATTAATGCTTGTAACCGCTTTAAATACAAAAATAGGGTATTATAAAGCTGCAGAAATAGCTAATACAGCTCATAAAAATGGAACGACTTTAAAAGAAGAAGCTATACGTTTAGGATATGTTACAGCTGAAGATTATGATGCTTGGGTAAAACCAGAAGACATGGTTGGAAGTCTTAAATAAAATTCTTAAATCTTGATAAAATAAAAAGACAGGTGAAATAAATTTACCTGTCTTTTTGGTTGGTTAGCTATCAATCCTTTGCAAATTGTAATATAAAAAGGAAATCGAGTCAAATATATAACTAACTAATCTGTTATAAGATAACATTTGTTAACTCCATTATAAAAAATAACTTTAAATCAATAGTGTCCGATTAAAATTTGTAAGATAGTCCGAACGATAGATTGGGTATAGGCTAAAAGATTTTTTTGAGATATGCCCCTTACTTTTACAACAAGTAAAAAATCAAAAGCTTTCTGAAATGACAAATCTATTGTAAATTGATTATCAATGCGTTAAAATTAAGTCTTAATTCTATATTCTATCAGCGCAGCGGTCTTGATTCTTTTATCGGACAACAATGACTTTAAATAAAAACATCTCGATTTTGATTACATTTTATCAATCAGAATATGTACAAATAGTCTTATCTGTCTTGTTTTATCTCTTCCGTTTTGATTTTTCTTCTAATTCTGCTCAATTGTACTGGAGTAATACTTAAATAAGATGCTATTTCGTACTGAGGAACAAGTCCTTCTATATTTGGTATTTTTTTTCGAAGGGCAAGATACCGAGCTTTGGCATCCATAGAAATGAGTTCTAATTGGCGCTCTTCGTACCTAATATAAACATGTTCGAGTATTCTATTATACAAGTTGCTTATGTTTATGTCACTTTTGCATAGTTCAGTTATATCATTAAAATTTACTTCATAAACTTTACATGTTGTGAGCGCTTCATAAGTTAATTTAGACGGTTGGTTTTGGATTAAAGCAGTAAGTGCTCCGACAAAACTAAAGGGCATGAAAAAGTTTTTATTAAACTCTTTTCCGTTTTCTGAACTTAAATAAGCTCTCATCATTCCTGAAACAAGCATATATATCTTGCTAGGAACTTCACCTGGTTTAGCTATTAGCGCACCAGCGTCAAGTTTTTTGTATACCGCTATACTCGTAAGTTTAGAAAAAGTTTCCTCGGAAACATCTAAAAACGAGTTTAGAAATACTAAGTTAGGGTTCATACTATTTATGTTTTTAACACTTCCATAAACGATTTGGCGGCGTGTATGGTTGTGGTATCAAAAACAGGTGTCGAAACATCTGATTGATTAATTAGTAAGGGTATTTCTGTACACCCCAAAATAACACCTTCTGCACCATTTTCTATTAATTTTTCTATAATTTGCAGATAAATTTGTTTAGATGCATCATTTAATATGCCTTTAGATAGTTCATCGTAAATTATCCGATGAACTGCGTTTCTATTTTCTAAATTTGGAACTATAGTTTTTATTCCAAAAGAACGCAACACCTCAATATAAAAATCTTTCTCCATGGTATATTTAGTTCCTAAAAGTGCAACTGTTTTTAATTTCTTTTCTATTATTTTTTCTGCAGTTGCTTCAGCAATATGAATAACCGGAATATCTACAGCTTCTCTTACAGCATCAATAGTAAGATGCATGGTATTTGCACAAATTAAAATGCATTTTGCACCAGCTAATTCTAGGCTTTTACCAGCATCAGCCATGATATCATCTAACTTATCCCATCTGTTTTCTTTTTGAAGATTAGAAATTTCAGCAAAATTAACTGAGTTAATAATGACTTTACATGAATGGTTTTCTCCAAAATGTTCACTAGCCAACCTATTCAAAACTTCATAATACATTATAGTTGACTGCGGCGTTATTCCTCCAATTAATCCTATCGTTTCCATTTTTTCTAATTTATTGTACCTAAATTTATAGCTTTAATTATATTGTTCAGCACTTTATGTCTATTTTAATTATTAATATAAAAGAATTAATTCAAGTAAGAGACCAAAATACGTTGAAGGTTTCAGGTAAAGACATGCAAAATTTGCCAACTATTAAGAATGCTTTCCTTTTTATTAAAAATGGTCAGATTTCTAATTTTGGGAGCATGGAAAGTTGCAAAAATATTGTAGCAGACAAGACTATTGATGCTGCTGATAAATTAGTTCTACCAACATGGTGCGACTCACACACACACATTGTTTATGCGGGAAACAGAGAACTAGAGTTTGTAGATAGAATAAACGGTTTGAGTTATACCGAAATAGCTAATCGTGGCGGTGGCATTTTAAACTCTGCAAAAACGCTTCAAAATACTTCAGAAGAAGATTTATTTAATCAATCTATTGAGCGGGTTAAAAGCATTATAAAACTTGGCACAGGCGCTTTAGAAATAAAGTCGGGTTATGGATTAACCGTTGAGTCTGAACTCAAAATGCTTCGTGTTATTAAACGCATTAAAAAAGAATTTCCTATTGAAATTAAGGCTACATTTCTGGGCGCTCATGCTTTTCCTGAAGCCTATTTAAACAACAAAAAAGGTTATGTTGATTTAATCATCAATGAAATGCTTCCAAAAATAGCTGAAGAGCACTTAGCTGATTTTATTGATGTTTTTTGTGAAGAAGGCTATTTTTCTTTAGAAGATACCGAAGCCATTTTATCAGCAGGAAAACAATATGGGCTAATTCCTAAAATACATGTTAATCAATTTAATGCCTTTGGAGGTGTTGCCATGAGTGTTAAACATAAGGCGCTATCTGTAGATCATTTAGAAGAACTAACTCTAGAGGATATTATTGCATTAAAAGGCAGTAAAACGATGCCTGTTGCGCTCCCCTCTTGTTCTTTCTTTTTAAGTATTCCTTACACACCTGCAAGACAAATTATTAATTCTGGTTTACCATTAGCATTAGCAACAGACTACAACCCTGGTTCTACTCCAAGTGGGAATATGAATTTTGTTCTGAGTACAGCGTGTATTAAAATGAAAATGACACCAGAGGAAGCCATAAACGCAGCAACTTTAAATGGTGCCTATGCTATGGGAATTTCAAAAGACTATGGAAGTATTACTATAGGAAAAAAGGCAAATCTTATAATTACAAAACCTATACCTAGCTATAATTATTTGCCCTATTCATTTGGAGAAAACAATATTGAAACGGTTATTATTAATGGAACTGTTATCGCATAAAAAAGCCCCAAACTTTACGCTTGAGGCTTTTGATCTGTAGTGTTATAATCGATTTACTTTAAAGTAAACTCTGAACTAGATACTAAATCTTTTTCGTTAAAAACATTTACTATATATCGTCCTTTTTCAAAATCTTTTTTAGAAGTTACAAACTCACATACGTTAAGGCTTGCATTCTCATAATTAAATTTACTAATCATACTATAGTTTAAAGATTTTTCACCAAAAGTAACTTGTTCATTTAAACCTAAAGTATTGTTTTTTGGATCAATAACTTGAACATATAATTCTTCATCGCCAGCTTGTACTAAAGCATTTTTTGCAACAGTAAAGCACACTCTAATTTTATCAGCTCTAGTAGCTCTTTCAGTTGGAATCAATTTACCAGAAGTTCTTTCAATAACTCCAAAACCTTTTAAACCAACGGTATTTAAGATAGCCGCATTTTCAACAACTTCAGCTAAAGCATTGTTTTGAACTAGTAAAGAATCTGTAAAAACAGTACGCTCTTCTAAACGCACACGTGTACTATCTAAAGATGTTGCTAAATATGAATTCTCAACTCTTAACGAATCATTTTGAGCCAATAACACATCCATTTCTTCTTGAAGTGAAGCATATTTTCTTTTATATCTCCATAAACTTTTTACGTTAGTTTCAGAAATTTTTAAAGAATCAATTAATCCTTGAATACGTCCTCTAGCTTCAACTAAATTAGCATTTGAAACTTCATTCTCACCAATAGCTTCATCATATTGTTTCGCCATAGCGTTTAAATCATTCATTACTAATTGCTTCTCTTCAGTTAGCTCATTCTGTACTTTTTTGCTACTATTATACAAATTCATAGTATAAAATCCTGTCGCTAAAAATAAAACTAGCGCAATACCCAATCCTACTTTAAGTCCCATGTTGCTTTTGTTGTCTTCCATAATTACTTGTTTTAATGTTTGTTAAGGTTAATCTAAATTTTTGTTGTTCGTTTTAATGCTATAAATAAATAATGATGTACTTTTAATATTCAAAATTCATCTAATTTATGGATAAACTGGTTTTATTTAACAATGCTACTCGAAATAAATTATTAAACAAACGTTCTGGTGAATCCAAATTTGGTCAACACGTTCAAATATTAACCAGTATTTCTAACATATACGTACAACTTGAAAATTTGGATGTTACACATGTAATTTTAGGTTTGCCTGAAGATGTTGGTGTATTTGCAAACCACGGAAAAACTGGAGCTTCAAAAGCTTGGGAAGCGACCCTTAAAATTTTGTTAAACATTCAAAGCAATGAATTCACAAAGGCTAGCAAGGTTTTAATATTAGGTCATTTAGATTTTACACAAGAACAATTGGCCGTTTCAAAATTAAATTCATCCCGAAAAAAAGATGTTTTAAAAGCTAGAAAAATAGTAACTAAAATTGATGAATATGTAACTCATATAATCCATCAAATTGTTATGGCTGGTAAAAAACCAATACTAATTGGGGGCGGACATAATAATGCCTACGGAAATATAAAAGGTTCATCCTTAGCTATTGGAAAGCCAATTAATGTTATAAATTTTGATGCACACTCCGATTTTAGAGATGAAGAAGGGCGCCATAGTGGTAATGGATTTAAGTACGCTTTCGCGGAAGGATTTTTAGCCAATTACTTTGTTTTCGGATTGCATGAAAATTATACTTCTGATAAGATTTTTAAAGCACTAGATAAATCAAAATCTATCGAGTACAATACTTTTGATGCTTTAGAAATTAGAAATGAACTGAAGTTTAAAAAAGAATTAGAACGTGCTTACCTGCATGTTTCGAATAGTAATTTTGGAATTGAAATTGATTGTGATGCCATTGAAAATATTCCAAGTAGTGCCATGACACCAAGTGGTTTTAGCGTAAATAAAACACGACAATTTCTTAACTATTTTGCAAGACATAAAAACGCAACATACTTGCATATTTGCGAAGCTGCTCCAACTAAAAAAACGACTACTCAAGTTGGAAAACTTATTACATATCTAATAACAGATTTTATTAAAGCGCATCATGGTTGATATCATTTCTTTTAATAAACAATATTCTAAAGATTTCTATGAATTAAATGTAGAATGGTTAAAAACCTTTTTTTATGTAGAACCTTATGATGAAGAAGTTTTAAGCAAACCAGAAAAATATATTATAAATAAAGGTGGACACATATTTTTTGCAAAACTTGAAGATGATGTAGTTGGCACCGTGGCTTTAATGCCAATAGGGAACGAAGGCCTTTTTGAATTAACCAAAATGGCGATATCTCCAAAGCATCGCGGACATAAAATTGGACAAAAACTTATGCAATACTGTATTGATTATGCAAAATCTATTGGATTGCCAAAACTTCTACTCTACTCCAATACTAATTTAGAAAATGCTATATATATCTATAGAAAGTATGGTTTTATTCAAGTTCCTGTAGAACCTGATTGTCCTTATAAACGTTGTAATATAAAAATGGAGTTGGTGTTTTAATTCCCAATTGCCTTCAAAGAGTCAATCTGCTTTTGCAGTCTCTTAATCTCATCATCCTTTTTATCCACTTGAGGAATAGCTATTATAGAATCTATCACTTCTTGTGCAATATCAATTTCTTTCGTTTCCTCAACAAAATAATATCCAATTTTTTCGCTTGAGCGCCATGCTTCATTAAGTTGGTCATAAACCGTTTTATCCCATTGGCTTGGGTGTTTTACATCAATCCAAACCACATCACGATATTCGCTATCAACAAGAACTAAATCTGGTGTAGCAGAACCATCAAACTGCTTCGAATCTGTATCGCTAATAGAAGATACTGTACCCATAAAAAACATACGCTTTTTACCAGCTAAATTTTTAATATAGGGTCTAAATTCCACCGGTGTATTGGCAGTCCAATCATATTCTTTACGTGATTCTTTTACTTTTAAAGGCATTGCCGAAACGCCTGCATAACCTTGCTTTTTTGCAGCATGATTATAATAATATAATTTATCTGTTCCATCGGCAGGTATAAACACACTGTAGCTTAAACTGGTACGCTCCTCACCTACTGGCTCTAATCCAAACCAATGGTATAAACCACTATAACCATCAGATTCTGTATCGGAAAAATCAAAATCAGTTACATAGGGTTGTTGGTTTTGGTCTTTTGGCATTTCTGGTATTTTTACTGCAGTTTCCATATTCCAAGGTAATGGATCACTAAATCCACCTAAGAATTTTAAAGACTCCGCTTGTAAACGTGATACTTTTTCAGCCAATGTATTTTGCCCAATCAAAAATGGAAAGTTTTTCATTTCTTCTGGACTCACATAGTTTCCTTTTCCAATTAAAATACGCTCTATATAATCGCTAAAATCATGCTCACCATTATCAATTACCATAACACCTCCAAAGGTTGGATACGGAAATAAAAATCCTTTCCATTTTATTAAACTAACCACCTGTACCCATTGTCCTGTATCATTTTTCATGTAATACGTATCACTAGGTTCCATTGTGAATAATTGGAAGAAGTTGAAACGCTGTACCACAGCATTATACGTGTTTCTACTAAACTTTAAAGATTCACCTATAGAAAACGTTACTGGAATTCTATTTTCACTTGAAAACCTTGGAAATGGCGTTGTACTCGATACCGAAAAAACTTCTTCGGTATTATCGGTCATTCCTTGCCACATATATTTTTCGGTAGGTTGGATAGCCATAGTCCATTTATTTTCATTATCTATTCTCACTAAATGTGGTAAGGAAACATCTTTGGTCTCTCCTACACTTTCATTTGCCATAGAGAATATATTTCGTAAGGGTTGAATCCGTTCGTTTTGAGTTAATGGCAATTCATTTATTTCAACTTTATTTAAATGATTGAAAACATTATAAGTTTTCATGTAATCGTACATTTTAAAATGCCATCCAAGAGCATATAAAATTCCGAAGAAAACCACTAACAATCCCAATATTCCCAGTCTAGATCCTGTACTTGCAGATTTTCTGAATTTCCGTAAACCTAAAAACAATATAATTCCACTAAATAAAATGATAAAAATGAACTTTCTAACAAATAATAATGCTGGTTGATAATCATCTCTTAAGACGAACAACACTATTAATAAGATTAGTGAAACAATTATAGTTATCGTTTTTTGTTTCTTTCCTTTATTCCAATAAGTTTTAATCATGTTTAATATCTTTTTATGCCACGAATACACGAATGTTTTTTTACTGAATACTGAGACTGAGACTGAGACTGAGACTGAGACTGAGACTGAGACTGAATACTACAACAATCCTTTATCCTTCAAACGATCTCTCGCACTCTTCTCCTCGACTTTTGGTGCTTCTTTAGCGTCTTCAAAAACTTCTTCTGTTTCTTTAGTTTTTAAATCTTCAATAAAGTTTTTCCCTTTTTCAATAGTGTCATGAACCATATCTTCCAAAGAATCACTTTTTTCGTCAATTACTTCAGTTGATTTAAATATGAAATTTGCCAAATAAGTTCCTACTATAGTTCCAACAATCATAGATGCAAAAATTGAAATAGTTGCAATATCTATGGGAATTAAAAAACGTGTAATTACAATTCCTATTAAAAATAAGAACCCAACAAAAACCAAGCGTAGTAAAAACGTTTGTTGATAAACAAAACCAGTTTTGTCTTCAGGTTTTATTTGAAGCTCTTTCGAATTTATAATTTTATTAAAAAAACGATAAAGCCCATTGCCTTTAGATTCCCTCCAATACAGAAAGATTCCGAATAGTATAGCGCCGATAAATACAATGAGTTCTAGTGTCATAATTTTAAAAGTTTGAAGTACGGAATTGGAAGCTTGAAGTTGCTTACTCATCTCGATACTGTTATCATTAATGTTTTATTTTATTTCTGAAGGCTATTGTCATATTCATAATATCAAAACAATCTTTGTAATATTTTAAAAAATCTTCTTCCTTTAAATAATTTCTTCTTTTTGCTTTGTGCAAACAAGTTACAACCTCTGCTAAAGAGCGAATTGAATACCCTAAGAATTTTCTATACTCTGGTCCAGATTGCAAAATTGAACCTTCTGAAAATATTTAAAGCTATAGAATCTGCGGCTCTTCGTAACTGAGAAGATAAGTTATAAAGTTCTTGCTTCGGAAATTTAGATGCTAAAACATTCATATCCTCTCCTAAATCCATTCCTTTTTGCCAAATAATTAAATCTTCAAACTTAAATTTCATCTTCTAATACTATTTATAAAGATAGAAAACTTCTAACTTCCTACTTCGTGCTTTCAACTTTTAAATATTGTTACTAATAGTTTCAACTGCCCATTCTTTTAGCGAATCATCCCAAGTTTTAAAACTGGTATAAAAAGCTTCTTTATCATACCAATACCAATATAAAATATCTTTTTCAGAGATATTAACCAATAATTTCCATATTAAATCTTGATGCTTAGCATCTAATGAGGAATGTGGCTGATGCAAAGCTTCAAATAGTTTAACATCAACAATATCGGCAATTTTGTATTGATTACTGGTCTCCAATTTTTCTAGATAACGCTCAACACTCATCACTTTCTTTCTAGCCTTTATATCGAGTTTATTTAAATAGCTCTTAAACAAAATAGGATCATTTAAAATATTTTTAATGGGATGCTTTGTCTTTTTTAAATACTGAGCCATTTCAAATTTCTTGATACGCTGATATCGCTTAGTTTCAATTACCTTTTCTAAATCATGTTCAATAATTACATGATCTCGAAGTTTATCCATAAGCTCTGGTTGTGCAATATGGTAAATCAAAACATCATGATTCGTGTCTTTTATAGCTTCCTTATGCCAAGTTTCATCTTCAAAAACAACAATTGGTTTTATAAAATCTCTCAAAACATAAACACCACCAAAAGACCTTGTGAAGAATGTATCTGTAGTGTATTGAAGTTCGTGTAAATCTAAATTTCGATTGCGCAAATCGCCATAGGTCATAGCTGAATCTAAAAGTTGCTGATGTAAGGTTTCATCAATAAAATTATTAGCTCTATTAAAAGTCTCTACAAGTTCAAGTTGTTCTTTTTGAACCTTTTTTAAATTATTGATTAAATGAAAATTAATAGCAATTTTTTTGTACTTCAAAACATCTAATGGCTCATAAAAGGCGTCAATACCTTGGTCGAAATCTAAACATATAGCGCAATCTCTTGTAATATCCTTTATCTGTTCACCATGAATTTTAAATACATATTTCATGAGGTCTCTATCAAACGTATGATAAGGTAAATACACGGGTTTACCTTTTTGAACTGGTGAAATGATGATTCCATGTGGATTTGCTTCACCATTATTTAGATAATGCAAATCTCCTTTTTCTTCGGCAACTTCTGGGCTCCAACCTATTCCATCAATATGAAACGTTTTTAGCTTTGTTTTTGTGAAACCAAGTTTTACTAAGCATTTGTTATAACGCTCAACAAGTTTTCCACTTATGGGTATAAGTTCACTTCTATATAAATTGGCTTGTTTTAGTTTGTTCATTTTATTGTAACACTGAGATTCTCAGAGAAACACTGAGTTTTACTGAGAGATTATATATATTATGATTTATTCCGAAAACCATTTAACATTCTAATATTATTTCTTCTAAATTCTCTTTGAGAAACTCTGCGGAAACTCCGTGTATCTCAGTGAAATAATTCTATTATTCTAACAACTTATGAATAATTGCATACTGTAACAACACAATTGTTCTAGTATCAACTATTTTTCCATTATTCAACATATCAACTGCATTAATAAAAGGCATTTCTATTACCTCAATATCTTCATGTTCACTTTCTAAACCGCCTCCTTCATTCACCTTCATGTCATCGGTATATTCACCAACAAAAAAATGCATTTTCTCAGTCATTACTCCAGGTGATGAATAGCCTTCATAAATCTTTTTCACCGACTTTAAACGATATCCAACCTCTTCTTCAGTTTCTCTGATAATACATGCTTCCGGATTATCTTTGTCTAGCAAACCTGCACAAACTTCAACTAAAAAACCATCTTTATTATCGTTTAAATAAGTAGGCATTCTGAATTGTTTAGTTAAAATAACCGTTTGCTTTTGTTTGTTGTATAATAAAATTCCAGCGCCATCTCCTCTATCATAAACCTCTCGCATTTGGTTTACCCATGCGCCACTTTTCATTAAATAATCAAAAGTGACTCTATTAAGAATATAATAATTATCTGAAAGTAGAGTACTTTTAATATTTTTTAATCTGTCAGATTTATGCATTTAATCAACTTTTTAGTTACATCAAATTAAATAGGTCTCGACTGCGCTCGACCTGACAATAATTTAACTTCTATTTTCAAACGTTTTTCTGGCTTCAGTTTCTATATTTAATTGATTCACTCTTGCGTCAACTTTTCGTTTAAAATCAGTATCCGCAATAGTTGCTACGTTATCTAAATAACGTACGACTTCCTGTCTTCTAATCTCAGAAAAATCTAATCCCTTCATATTACCTCGCATTAATTCTTGAAGCATATTAAACTTGGTCTCATAGTCTTGTTTGAAATAGATTTCTTGATTTTCAAACCAATCTTCTTCCAAATCAAAATCGGTTAAACGTAATGATATAGCAGACTGAATATTACGAACATCGCGCGATGAAAAGAATGGAAACACTGCTTGCATTTCCTTATAAAGATTCGCATAAAACAAATGTTGATTGGTTTTAAACTGCTTTTCTACTCTGTCATAAACGTGGTGAACACGAGCTTCTGATGGTTTTTCAACGTTACTTAAAATATCACCCATGTTTTTTGCCAGTCCTTGATCTTGCAAATAACTATAGTTTTCTGGTCCTTGCATGTTTACGAAATCAGGCATAGTATCGTCTAGTTTACGCCACCATATATGGTCTTGATCTAAAAAATCATGCTCTGTTCTTGCTCCGTCAATTTTAAATCGCCCTTGCACACGAGATATCACGGCTTTATCTAACATTTCTGGAAGATTCGTAAATAAACCGATTGAACTATTACCATAATTAACAGCGTAAGCACCCTCTGTATATCTTAAAAACACACCAATAACTTCCTTTACACCTGCGGAAACCCCTTGAGCAGTTCGTTCTTGCAAATTATTTTCGGCATCATCAATTGGTGCGAAAATTAATTTTGAAGAATCTTGCATAGGCTTCATCCATTCTACCATTTTTTCTGCTGAACCACCTTGAAAGGTTGAAATCAATGTATCTGGCATGGGGTGAAATAAAAATGGAATATCTAAAGTGTCACAATGTTCTTTTAATCTGGTGGCAATGGCTGCAATTAACATACTTTTTCCAGTACCTGGAATACCATATCCCATAAACACTGGCATGAAACCACCCAATTCTTGAAACGGATTTTTCTTAGCAGTAAAATCGTAACTCAACATACGCTCAGTTAAACGACGAGCAAAATGCTTTGCATCACGGTTACCAACTATTTGTTCAAACTGAATTTTATTAAACTCAATACTTTTAGCTGTTCCTTGAAACACATTACTCCAACCAGAAACCGCAAATTCTGATTTTTCTAACTTATAGGTTCTATCTTCAATAGTTTCGGTATATTCTAATGAGCTTTTTCTGAGTTGAATTTCATCAATCAATGCTTCGAAATACACTACTGTAAAATCTATAACGTCTTTATCAGATTTGATAATTTCAGGATGTCCTAAATATTTATCATAATAAAATAAACTGCATGCAAGTCCTTTAAGCGGAGACATAAGAGAGACCTCTGGAATACCCGCAAATTTCTGCTTCATTACACTTAAATCGTCTGATGCATGTGGTTTTAAATCATGTAATATTTTATACCCTTGAGAGAATAACATAAACGCCGTAGCGGTATGCATTTTACTTTCAAACTCACGCTTTCCATTGTTGTCTAACGCTGATTTATTTTCGTTCAAACTAGACAATCCTGATGCATCGTAGTAACTATCTTTAATCCAAATACCAAGTGTAATACCTTCCTGAACCGCATATAACGTTTGGTTTAAATAAATAGGAATTGCTACAGAATCTGGTAATAATTGTTTTTTTAATTTTAGAATAGTTTTTGATACCGAAGTAATATTCGCGGCACTTGAGCCATTATTGGCACGAGACAAATACAATAAGATAGATTCATCTTTAGCATCATTCTCTCTTTTTTTTGCACGAGATCCTTGCTCCCATTGTACACTTTTTAGGTACGATGAAGCTTCATCACGAAGCATGTCGAGTTCAGATAATTTTATTGGGAATGTTGAGTTGTGTTCCATGTTTCAGTATTCAGTTGGCAGTATTCAGTAGGCAGTTTTCAGTTTTCAGTTTTCAGTTCTTACTCTTATGGACCTACTCTGCCATTTATTTTTAAATTTACTATGTGTTTTATTTCCTATTAAACTCCAAATTTATTTGGGTTATTCATCATGTAATTTAGAAGTTTGCCTATTTCTTCACTTTTACTTTGTAATTCTATTCTTTTTTCTTCCGAAATATATTCGCATGCTAAAGCAAAATCTAACCAAAGTTAAGTTTCTGAATTTTCTCCATCAGCATCAGAGAGTTTACTTTTAAAATGTTTTTCATATTGACGTTTTCTATATCCTTCAGTGATATTTGAACAAACCGTCCGACTTGAACGAACCATTTGTGAAGTAAGCCCGAACATTTCAGATTTTGGAAATTCTTTTTTAATATGAAAAATCTCCATAGCCAAATCAAATCCTTTCTGATAAGCGAGTAATGTTTTAAAACTCATATTTAATTTTTACTTTTTTCACTAATTACTACTAACTGCGAACTGCCTACTGTTTACTGTTTACTGTTTACTATTTACTGTTTACTGCCTACTGAATACTGCTTACTTCAATCGGCGGTTTAGCCAATGTATTCATCATTTCAGGTGTTTTATTATACAATAATTGAATAATACGATGCGGTGCTAAAACATATTTTTGTTTAAAAACTTCGTCCCATCGTTGTAAAACTTGTTTGCTAAAAAAGCCCCCTTCTTTGAATTCACTTTTTGAAGCTACTTCGTTTACTCTTAAAGAAAATGCATAAGATTCTAACGGAATTTCTTTTTTACCAATACTCTCTAAAATGGTGTGGGTTACTTGGTGTTCATCTTTTGCAAAAACATTGTGTAAAGGTCCTAAATCGATACGTTTAATAAGTTTTGGTGATACTTTTGGTAATTTTCTATCTATGGTGTACGCCATCGTATCAAGCAACATATCTCTATCTGCTACCGTTTTTAAAACCTCATAAATTTCATCTCTGTAATCGTTTATGTTATTTCCATCATATTTGAAATACATAAAACAGATAAAAGGTCTATTATGAGATACATCATAAAAACTCCAACTTGTCATGTATTTAATATCTATAGATTCTGGCGCATTTATAATTTTCCCCTGAACAAAACGATTAAAAATATATTCCTTTTTTACTGAAGAATAATACACTATCGATGCCGCCTGAAAGAGTTTACGTTTATTAATCGATTCCTTTTTTCGTAATAATGTATCTAAAAACGCTTCTTTAAGTTCCGCAATGGGCGTTAACTTTCCAAGATATTCATCACGCAATTCTAAATCGTTAAACAAATAGCGGAATTCTAAATAATTAGGAAACCCAGAATCTGTTAAGTCCACCTTCATATTATCTTCTTCATCATACATATACTTAACCCGTATGGCTTCAATAGAATACAACAATAAATCACAGTATTGCTTGAACAATTGCACTTCAATATCATCACAAATTTTTTCTCGTTGCACAGCTACAATCAATTCTTTGAAAGCAAAATCTACCATTTTATGATAAAACACGTAATGTTCTTTGGAATCTAAGATTGCAGAATCTAATGGTGTGACTATGTGGTTTATTGACATTTTTTATTAATTGTTACACAGAGATTCACGGAGAATCACAGAGTTTCACAGAGGTTTTTTGACACGTCCCGATAACTATTGGGATCACGGGTTATCACAGATTCAAATATTATGAAATGACCTTTGGGTTGGCCACGCGTTAAGGATTGAGGCATTTGTTGAAGCTCCTCGTAGAGAGCGACTGCCGAAAGCCTGACCCCGATTTTTCATCGGGGTAACGCCCGCTTCTCGATACAATTTGTTCGTTCCTCATAATTCACTCGAAGTGACATATTAACTTAGCAAATCGTCGTTGTTAGTTTCTGGTTTTGGTTTCCCTTCTGGTTCGCTATTATCTCCAGATGGTGCATTGGTATCCGCATTGTAATAATCTTCAAAAATTTCTTTCATATCGATACCGTAACGCTCAGCAAAATTCTTTTGGATTTCGCCATCTTTTGCTCTAATTTCTTGTAAAGCCTCAGCATAACTGCTATAAACCCCTTGCATCACTTTTTCGTGCACTGGAATATTATCCATCATATCTTGACGTGCTTTGGCACTTGCTGTATGCATAGACGCCAAGGTTTCTCCAATATGTTCATCAGTTTTTACGCCTAAATGCTCCAAAATAGCAGCAAATTCTTGATCGGTTCTTGCTTTTAAAGCTACAACGTAACCATCATAATACTTAAGTCGTTCTTCCGTGTCACTCTTCAATTTAGCACGATGCGTTTGCAGGTTGCTACGTAACGACGTCAACACTTTTATGGTTAAGTTATGTTTGTGTACAAAGCTATCTTTACTAGCCGCCAAAGTGGTGTAAGCGTTTTTAAGTCCTTCTAACTCCTCTACTTTTTGCTCTAAAGTTGTCATTTTACCAATAGCCTCAGAATATTCGGTAGATTGCTTATCTGCAATATCCTCCAATTCTTGGCGCGCTTGTTTCAATAAAGCATAATTCTCTTCTAGCTTCGCTTCAACTTCTTTCTTCTTTTCTAGTGCTTTTGTATGATTTTTAGAAGCTTCAACAATTGCGTCTCTTAGCTTTTCTTCTACTTCTTTTATTTCTACTTCACGATTTTTTAAACGCGTAACCGCAGCCTGAGATTTATATGATAATTCACTTAACAGCGTTTGTATATCTGCACTTTCTATTCGCGTTTGAAACATGGCTTTTGCCTTATTATCGGCTCCTGCTCTAGTTTTTTCGGCAACTTTAAATTCTTCCTCTTCTTTTTTAATTTTGCTTTTACGCCCCCAAAGGTTATTCCACCAGGTGTCTGGTTTGTTTTTTGCATCTTCTAATTCAATTCTTGCACGCTCTAACCCTTTTTGTGCATCGTCTATTATTTTCTGTTCGTTTGGATTTAGAGCAGAAAACTTTTCAAACATAATACCAACTTCATCTTGATAATCTGTTAAATCTTTAATAGCGTCAAGAAGTGTTGTCCTATCCTTTTCTGCCATATGTACCACATCATCCAAAGTAGCGTTCAGTATTTTTTGACGCATTTCTGGGTCGTCTTCTTGCGATAGTTTAGATTTCATAGTGTCAATGGCTTTCCCCCAATTAACATCTACTTTTTCGGTTTTTTCATTTGAATTGGTTTCTAATAAATCAAAATCATCAGACATGGTATATTTTGTGTTTTAAGTTGAACAATTTAACGGACAAGCAATTTCGTTAAAAAATCTCAATTTTGAAACGTAAATGAATATTTACTTTTGAAATTTTATTATTATTTAATGCTCAAGTAATAAGTATATAAAATTAATAAATTGTTACACTTGTTAATAAATTCATACAATTTTGAAAAGATATACTATATTTGTTTTTAACAAAATGCTTATTTTGCACTCATTATGTTAACAAACTATTTTTTTTTAACTTCGACAACTATTCCTTTAATTACGCAATCACAGGTTGTAGTTGCACTTATTGTAGTTGTTATATTTTTCGGAATTATATTGCTGTTAGGGGTTAGAAAATCCTATTTACTTAAAAAAGAGAATGAGCGATTAGAACAGATGAACACTTCTATAAATGACGATGAAGAATATAAAGATTTTACTGATGGCCATATGTATGGTGATAATTAAAAAAAAGCCCACCTTTCAGTGAGCTTTTAAATCTCCTATCGTACTAACTTTCTATATTTTATTCGTTTCGGCATTAAATCTCCACCAAGACGTTTCTTCTTATTTTCTTCATAATCAGAAAAACCACCTTCAAAGAAATACACCTGAGAATCGCCTTCAAAAGCTAAAATATGCGTGCAAATTCTATCTAAAAACCAACGGTCGTGACTAATTACTACGGCGCAACCTGCAAAGTTTTCTAAACCTTCTTCTAATGCTCGTAAGGTATTCACATCAAGGTCATTAGTAGGCTCATCTAAAAGTAATACATTACCTTCTTCTTTAAGCGTCATTGCTAGATGCAAACGGTTACGCTCACCACCAGAAAGCAGTTTTACTTTTTTATTTTGTTCGCCTCCAGAAAAGTTAAATCGACTTAAATAAGCTCTAGAATTTACTTCCTTGCCACCCATCAAAATCAGTTCTTGCTCGTCACTAAAGTTTTGCCAAATGGTTTTCTCAGGATCTATATTTGAGTGCTTTTGGTCAACATAAGCTAGTTGAGCGGTATCTCCAACAACAAACTCGCCTTTATCAGGAGTTTCTTCTCCCATAATCATTCTGAAAATAGTGGTTTTACCTGCACCATTTGGTCCAATAATACCAACTATTCCGGCTTGTGGTAAGCTGAAGTTTAAATCGTCATATAATAATTTATCATCATAACCTTTAGCAACACCTTTGGCATCAATAACATTTGTTCCTAAACGCGGGCCGTTAGGAATATATATTTCAAGTTTTTCGTCAAGTTGTTTTTGGTCTTGACTCATTAACTTATCGTAATTCTTTAAACGTGCCTTTTGCTTTGTTTGACGGCCTTTTGCACCTTGTCGAACCCATTCTAACTCACGTTCTAATGTTTTTTGACGCTTAGAAGCCACTTTACCTTCCTGCGCCATACGTTTCGATTTTTGATCTAACCAAGACGAATAGTTCCCTTTCCAAGGAATCCCTTCACCTCTATCTAACTCTAAAATCCAACCTGCTACGTTATCTAAAAAGTATCTATCGTGTGTTACTGCTATTACAGTGCCTTTGTATTGTGCTAAATGGTGTTCTAACCAATGCACAGACTCTGCATCTAAATGGTTGGTAGGCTCATCTAAAAGCAACACATCGGGTTCTTGTAAAAGTAAACGACATAATGCCACACGGCGACGTTCTCCACCAGATAAAACACTTATTTTTTTATCTCCGTCTGGAGTGCGCAATGCATCCATTGCAATTTCCAGTTTGGTATCTAACTCCCAAGCATTTGCTGCATCAATTTCATCTTGAAGCACCGCTTGTCTGTCCATTAATTTCTGCATCTTATCTGCGTCAGAGTAAACCTCCTCTAACCCAAACATATCGTTAATTTTATTGTATTCGTCAAGAATAGCAACCGTTTCAGAAGCACCTTCACGAACAATTTCCATAACCGTTTTGTTTTCATCCAGTTTTGGTTCTTGCTCTAAAAACCCAACTGAATAGTCTTGTAAAAAGGTAACATCGCCTTGGAAATTTTTATCAACTCCCGCAATAATCTTTAGCAAAGTAGATTTACCAGAACCATTAAGACCTAGGATGCCAATTTTTGCTCCATAAAAGAAGCTTAAATAAATATTTTTTAAAACTGGTGTATTTGCACCAGGAAATGTCTTAGTTAAACCAGACATTGAAAATATTACTTTTTTATCGTCACTCATTTTTTACGTTTATTCGTTGATATGTTTAATTGTTAATCATTTTTTGGAAAATCAGAAATCTGCAATCGCTATTCGTAAATCTAAAATCTCTAAACCCGTCCTTTTAAAGCATTAAACACCCATGCAATTGCAAAAAAGCCAATACCTACGGTTGCAAAACCCCATCCCGCAACATCATCATATCTATATGCGCCCATTAAAATCAGTATAATTCCCATAATAATCATTAAAACAGTTGCCCAAGCTAGTACCGTATTTTTATTCATTGCCATAATCTATTCTTTATTTTGGTTAGTCTAAAAGCAAATATCGTAGTTTTAAATAAAAAAGCATCCAAAAATGGATGCTTTTTCGCTATTAATCAAATAAACAATCTTAGTTCATAGGAACTTCGACAATAATGATTTCCGAATTTTTTTTAGCTACAATTTCTAAACGTTCAGCTTCCCAAACTCCAATAGCATCTCTTTTCCCTAACAAATTACCAGAAATTTCTACGGCACCTTCAACTATAAAAACATAAAATCCATGGTTATTACTTTTTGAATTTAAGGTTATGGCATGTCCACTATCTAAATCTGTACTATAAATGTATGCCTGCTGACTAATTGGCAAAGCATTACCTTCCAACTTATCCATAGGAGCAACAACAGTTTGCAGCTTGTTTTTCTGTTTCTCAGCACCAAACTCACGTTGCTCATAATTAGGTTCCACATCCATTTCTTCTGGAACAATCCATAATTGTAAAAAGTTTACCTCGTCAGTTTTACTATCGTTAAATTCCGAATGCGTTAATCCAGTTCCAGCACTCATAACTTGAACTTCTCCTACCTCAATAGCGCGCTTATTCCCCATACTATCTTTATGCGACAACGCTCCTTTTAAAGGAATAGAAATAATTTCCATGTTTTTATGCGGATGTGTTCCAAACCCCATTTTGGGCTGTACCACATCATCATTAAGGACGCGTAACATACCAAAATTCATACGTTCAGCATCTTGATAACTTGCAAAACTAAACGTGTGATGCGATTTTAACCAACCATGATTTGCAAAACCTCTCGTTTCTGCTTTATGAATTATTGTTTTCATATTAAAATATTTATTTTTTTATTTCCTTGAAGAAGGAAATCTTGTCTTTATTCGTTTTTTGGGCGTTACCACAAGGGTCGGGCTTTACGTTACAAGTCCTCGCACCTCCTTCTTCGGGCTGTGGGCTTTCCACTGCAATCCCTAACGCGGAAGCCTCCCCTAACCCCTCCAAAGAAGGGGAACACCTACTCTTATTCAAAACCTGCAAGGTTTTTAAAACCTTGCAGGTTAACCATGTATTCCCGCTTTGGGCTTAGGGGGCTAAAAAACCCATTTTACCCATTTGGTAATCGCGCATAGCTTCCATAATTTCCGTTTGTGTATTCATTACATAAGGCCCATAAGTTTTTACAGGCTCGTTAATAGGTTCTCCTGAAATAAATAATAGTTTACTCGTTTCATTAGCTTCAATAGAAAAACCTTCACCATCTTGATTAAACTGAATTAATTGATTGTTGTTTAATTTTAAAATTTCAGAATCATTTATCAAAACATTCCCTTTTAATAGATATACTGTTGATTGATGTGAATTTGGAACTTTAATACTGTAAGTTCCTCCCGCTTTAATATCAATCATAAAAGCATTTACTGGTGTTTGCGTTTGAATGCGTCCGTAAACACCTTCCAATTCACCCGCTATAATTTGAATGTTCACTTTGTTATCTTCGGAAGAAACCACTCTAAAATCTTCATTTTTTACATGCTGATAATTAGCGGGCATCATCTTCTTTTCTGATGGTAAATTCAACCATAACTGAATGCCTTCAAGAGTGCCTCCTTTTTGCACAAATTCTTTTGTGGGTGCTTCTGAATGAATAATACCTCTTCCTGCGGTTGTCCATTGCACATCTCCAGCTTTTACAACACTTTCGTTACCTAAAGAATCACGATGTAATTGTTCGCCTTCAACTAAAAAAGTAATAGGTTCAAATCCACGATGTGGATGTGGCCCGAAATCAAAAGGATTATTCTGTTCTGAAATGTCATAAGGTCCATAATGATGTAAAAGTATAAACGGATCTATATTATCAATGCGCTGTGTTGGAATAGGTTGCCGCAATTGAATGGGACCCATATTTACGAAATCACTTCGTCCTACTTTATTTATTGTATTTAGTTTCATAATGTTTATTTTTTTTTAATTTCCATGGAAACTATTTATTTAAATTTTTTTTATCTAATCTTATCTAATAAATCACTTAACAGAGATGCTTCATTTTCTGTTAAATTTTCTAGTAAATCTTCTTTAAAATTTTTATCAATATCCTTTAACAATAACAAACCAGGATCTGTTATTTGGATATGAACAACTCTTCGATCTTCCGGACAAGGCAATCTATTTATAAAACCTTTATCGCAAAGTTTGTCCATCAATCTTGTGGCATTAGGTGCTCGTTCAATCATTCGTTCTTTAATAGTTTGAACTTTAATTGGCTCTCCCGCGCCACGAAGAATTCTTAATATATTAAACTGTTGAGGAGATATTCCATAAGGTTTAAAAAACTCGTTCTGGTGGCTACTAATCCAATTTGCTGTATAAATGATATTCAATAATGCTTTCACCTTATTATTAGCAAAGTTTGAATTAATATCTTGTGAAATATCTCCCATGTTTTCAGTATTCAGTATTCAGTCTCAGTATGCAGTTACAATGCTTTTTTAAATGTTTCAACTTTACTTTTTAATTCTAAATGTAATTCTTCATTAACCAATTTTCCTTCTTTAAAATTATCAAAAAATGATGGCAAACTAAAATCTGCAACAATATTTCCTCCCATAAATGGGAAACGTCCTTTGGCAATTTCTAATACCGTAGCTCCTCCTCTGACTCCAGGAGATGAGGCCATTAATAACATAGGTTTTTCACTCCAAAGCTTTCCATCAATTCTAGACATCCAGTCAAAAATATTTTTAAATACTGTAGCATAAGCGCCATTATGTTCTGCTAAAGATAATACGATGCCATCAGATGATTTCATAGTATCTAAAAACTTTTGTGCATTATCTGGAATACCTTTTTCATTTTCTAAATCCATACCATAAACTGGCAATTCAAAATCATTTAAATCTAAAATACTGACGTTAACATTTTTTACTAGACTTGATGCATAAACAGCTAACTGCTTATTTATTGATGTTTTACTATTACTTCCTGCAAAAGCTATTATATTTTTCATTGAATTATTTTTTATTCATTTCCTCGAAGGAGGGAATCTCTAGTTATTTTTATTAAATATTTACTTACTGTTTCTTTTATAAAATATATAAGACACAATTAAAGTTATTAGTGCTACTACAGCTGTTCCTTGTTGCCCATCTCCAATCATGTAATGAGCAAAAAACGCTAATATAAAAGCATAAAAGAAACCTGCATAAGCCCATTCCTTAAGAACTTTAAAACTAGGCGTCCATATAGCTACTAGCCCTAATAACTTTACTGTAGCGTAAGGATAAATTAAGTATGTTGGATACCCAAAACTTTCAAAAGCTTGTGAAATTGCTTCATACTTAAAGAAATACATACTTATTGAAAAAAGCATAACAGCCGTAAGCAAACCAGTAGCAATGTAATAAATTATTTTATCTCGTTTCATTTCTCATTATTTAAATTATAGTACAAACTTACAATAAAAATATTTATATTCCAAGGAATATAATTCCATGTAATATTATTTAACAAAATATTCACTTTTTATACAGGAATTGGTTTTGTAAATTCGTGACAAATAATCACTCTATGGATATCAACTTCAATAAAAACGAAGATCATAATAAACTTTTACTTTCAGAACTGAACAAAAGACTTGCAAAAGTGAGTTTGGGTGGTGGGAAATCACGTATTGAAAAGCTTCATAGTAAAGGTAAAATGACCGCTAGAGAACGTATTCATTATTTATTGGATGCTAAAGCAAAATCCATTGAGATTGCGGCTTTTGCTGGAGAAGGCATGTATGCGCAACATGGTGGTTGTCCGTCTGGTGGTGTGGTTATAAAAATAGGATATATAAAAGGTAAACAATGTATTGTTGTTGCTAATGATGCTACTGTTAAAGCTGGTGCATGGTTTCCCATTACTGCAAAAAAGAACCTTCGTGCTCAAGAAATAGCTATTGAAAATAAATTGCCCATTATCTATTTAGTTGATAGTGCTGGTGTCTATCTTCCATTGCAAGATGAAATTTTTCCTGACAAAGAACATTTTGGACGCATTTTTAGAAATAATGCCATAATGAGTAGTATGGGTATTACGCAAATTGCTGCAGTTATGGGCAGTTGTGTTGCTGGTGGCGCTTACCTTCCTATTATGAGTGATGAAGCTTTAATAGTTGATAAAACTGGAAGCATTTTCCTTGCAGGAAGTTATTTGGTAAAAGCTGCTATAGGAGAAAGCATAGATAATGAAACTTTAGGCGGAGCAACAACACATTGCGAGATATCTGGCGTTATCGACTATAAATCCAAAGACGATAAAGATGCTTTAGAAACTATAAAGAATATTATTGATAAAATTGGCGATTATGATAAGGCCGGATTTAACCGAAGTAAATCTAAAAAACCAATAGAAAACCCTGAAGACATTTATGGTATTGTTCCAAAATCGAGAGCAGATCAATACGATATGTATGCCATTATTAAACGTTTAGTTGATAATTCGGAATACGATGAATATAAAGCTGGTTATGGAAAAACTATCATCACTTGTTACGCTAGGATAGATGGTTGGGCAGTAGGTATTGTTGCTAACCAACGTAAACTAGTTAAAACCAAAAAAGGTGAAATGCAGTTTGGTGGGGTCATTTATAATGATAGCGCAGATAAATCAACAAGGTTTATTGCTAATTGCAACCAAAAGAAAATTCCATTAGTCTTTCTGCAAGATGTTACAGGGTTTATGGTAGGCAGTAAAAGTGAGCACTCTGGTATTATAAAAGATGGCGCAAAAATGGTAAATGCTGTTAGTAATTCGGTAGTGCCTAAATTCACAGTAATTATAGGTAATAGTTACGGTGCTGGTAATTACGCGATGTGTGGAAAAGCTTATGACCCAAGATTGATTGTAGCATGGCCAAGTGCAGAACTTGCGGTTATGAGTGGTAATTCTGCCGCTAAAGTATTATTACAAATAGAAAAGGCATCACTCGAAAAACAAGGTGAAAAAATTACCCCTGAAAAAGAAAAGGAATTATTTAATAAAATAAAAGACCGTTACGATAACCAAGTTTCTCCGTATTATGCAGCAGCAAGAATCTGGACAGATGCTATTATTAACCCACTAGACACTAGAACTTGGATTTCTATGGGTATTGAAGCTGCTAACCACGCTCCTATTGAAAAGAAATTTAATATGGGGATTTTACAAGTTTAACATGCAGAAAGAAAACACTAAAAAGCAGCCTCCGTATGTCATAATTTTATTAATATTAGCAGCAGAAGCTGTTTTTATTTTGCCTTTTGTTCTTCAACGCATTTTTAGACCAACCTTCCTAGAAAGTTTTTCTATTAACAATGAAGATTTAGGTTATTGCTTTTCTGTTTATGGCATTATTGCTTTATTTTCTTATTTATTTGGGGGACCATTAGCAGATAAATTTCATCCAAAAAATTTAATGTCCGCTTCATTATTATTAACGGCTCTAGGAGGACTTTATTTAGCTACATTTCCTTCTTTAGAAAATTTACATTTTCTTTATGGGTATTGGGGTTTTACAACAATATTTTTATTTTGGGCAGCTATGATAAAGGCTACCAGAATATGGGGAGGAAAAAATAAACAAGGAATCGCTTTTGGTTTTTTAGATGGAGGTCGTGGATTAGTTGCAGCTGCCTTTGGGTCTGTTGGTGTCTTGATATTTTCATTATTTATTGATGTAGATATTTCTGAAACAACATTACAAGAACGCCAATATGCTTTCAAACAAGTTATACTCATCTGCTCTATGATTGTTGGCATTATTGCCATTTTGGTATATCTATTCTTAAAGCCGTTAGCGAGTGACGAAGTTAAATCTCAAAGACCATATTTTAATCGTGAGAGTTTTATTATTCTTCTAAAAATTCCTTCAATACGCTTATTAATGCTAATAATACTATGCGCTTATACAGGGTATAAAGCAACAGATTTGTTTACACTTTATGCAAAAGACATCATGGGTTATGATGCCATAAAATCTGCTAGTGTTGGCACGTCTTTGCTGTATATTAGACCAGTTATTGGTGTCGCAATTGGGTTAATGGCTGATAGAACTAGAGCTTCATTATGGCTAATTATCGGTTTCTTACTTACAACTTCGGCTAGTATTATTTTTGCCCTTGGTATTATTAATGATAGCACAACAGCTTTATTTGTTATCAATATTCTTATAATGGCAATTGGCGTATATTCTGCTCGTGTATTGTATTTTGCAACACTTGAAGAAGCAGAAATCCCTATAGCTCTAACGGGAACAGCTGTTGGATTAGTCTCTATTGTTGGTTATACTCCAGATATTTTTTCGGGTCCCATGTTTGGTATTTTAGTTGATAATCCTGATAAAATATTAGGTCTTCAAAATGCATTTATTGTTCTAACAGTATTCAGTGCTGTTGGACTCATTGCTTCAATTTTATTTTTCAAACTTTCTAAAGAAAAGAAATTGTTATAAACGCCTTAAGCTAGAAGCTTATTTTTTATTACTGAAATAATTTCTGGAAGCAAAATAATAGCTGCTACTAGTAATACACTATTCTTAGCTTTATTTTTATATCATTTTCTAAATTAGTAATTGGATTGGTTTCAGCATTTGGATTTCTAACCATAATCACAGTATTTACTGCCTTATTATTAACCTGAGTTCGCCGTAAGAACAAACATAATCTAATGAAAATCATTTATTTATGTTTCAATGTCAGGTTGAGCGCAGTCGAAACCCAAAGAATTTATCGATTTTAATGACCTTTCGACTGCGCTCAAGGTGACAACCCAACTATTTTGTTGATTTCACCCTTAAAATGGAGATTTTTATATCGAACTCAGGTTATTAAGACGTGACAAAAATTATTTTTGAGAAATTCACTACTCACAATTTTCAGGATAACAAAAACCTGACAGGTTTTCAAAACCTGTCAGGTCAACGTAACGAAAAATCCGTAATACCCTATATGTGTGCAGTTTATAGTTCTATTCTAAATTTTTGTCATGTATTAAAAAAATTCCTCACTAATTTTTTTATTAGCATTTAAGACTATAATGAAGTTGTCTTTAAACAAGATTTAGTGCCTCTAAAGTTTTTTTGCGATGAATTTTACCCGAAGTAGTTTCTTTAAATTTTGATATGGCATAAATTTCTTTTGGCTTTTCATATTTCTCTAAGCCCTCAAAAATCGTATCATCTATATCGTTTTTATTCCCTTCTATAACTAGAATAAGCTTTTCACCTAAAGTATCATCTTCTTTTGAAGCTATAAAAAATTCACCCTTAATTTTATCTTGAAGTTTACTTTCAATTTGCTCTGGAAATAATTTAACACCTCCGGAATTTACTACATTATCATAACGCCCTAACCATTCAAAACTCGAATCAGATTTCAGTTCAACTATGTCGTTAGTAACAATTTTAGAATCAGATAAATTGGGAGCATCTATAACCAAACATCCTCTTTCGTCTTGAGATAATTTAATTCCTGGAAGTGTTGCAAAATATTGCTCTTCTTCTTGCCCTAAAAAATTGTTTAACTTTTTAACTGCAATATGCGAAACGGTTTCTGTCATACCATAAGTTTCGTAAACATGCGGTTTTTTATCTTTAATTAAATCAATAATAGCATTTGAAACACGACCTCCACCAACAATTACGGTTTTAATACTTTTCAAATATTTAGCAAAATTTTTGAGTTGCATAGGTGTGAAAGCACAAAAATCATAATCTTTTTCATAATCAATACGTGGTAGTACAGATGGTTCAACCATATCTAATTCCAGGCCTAAAATTATAGCTCTTACAATCATCATTTTACCAGCTATAAAATTTGATGGTAAACAGTGAAGCACTTTATTCCCTGGTTTTAAATTAAAAAAATCACCTGTTGCTATAGCAGAATTTACCATAGCTTCTTTCTTAATTTTTAATTTTTTTGGTTTCCCTGTAGAACCAGAGGTTTTTACAATAACATAATCTTTATCATCTAACCAATCCAATAAGAAATTTCCAAGTTCATACTGATAAGGTAATCCTTCCTTAACATAGCTGTAGGCAACTTCCATAAGGTCTTCATAAGTATAACTTAAATTATCAAGTTTAAATTTTAAGTGTACGTTAGTATAATTTGGTATCATATTTTAATTTAAAATTTTATAATCTTCTTTCGGAGGTTCAACTACTTGGCCTAAAAGTTTGTCTTTCCAGTTACTCCAGTTGTATTTTTTTGCAAGTATAAAAAGTAAAATTGGAAACACAACAAAAACTGGGACGAATATTTCTGCTAACCCCATTTCTGATGGATCTGATAAATCTTTTAATATAGAATGTGTTTGAAAAACTGTCCAATCAGCAGTTACTAAAAGTGCTGTGAATAGATTATTGGCGGCATGAAAACCTAAAGCCAATTCTAAGCCATCATCCATAAGGGTTATGATACCTAAAAACAAGCCTGTTCCTATATAATATACCATAATAACATACCCCAGCTTATCTACTTCTGGATTAGCAATATGAAGCAACCCAAAAACTATAGATGTTATAATTAATGGTAGCCATCTATTTTTAGCCAAAACACCTATGCCTTGCATTAAATAACCTCTAAACAGGTACTCTTCAAAACTAGTTTGTAATGGAACTAAAAACACTGCTATAACACTAAGAATTAGAAATGGTATTAAATTAAAATTCCATTGATAATCTTCAGGTGACATAAAGTAATCTGTCAAAACAAGACTACTAGAAACTATTCCCCATAATAAAAAGATGAACCAAAATCGTTTCCAATCTATTTTTTTTCTGGTAGTAGTCAAATCTTTTACAGATTGTTTATGCAAAAATTTAACCGCCAATAGTAGCGCTATTAGTCCTCCTGCGAATGGTAACAGTATAAACACTAAATTTATATTTGGTTCAAATAAACCCATAATATAACTTGTATTATCCAATTGAGACAAATCTATATTACCATTTGCTGTTTCAATAGCTATAGCTATTAGGTGCGGCATTGAAAAAACAACAACTCCTATAATGGCTATTATAACACCTATTACATAACGCCAAAATTCGTGTAACCCATAATATGCTCTCGCTATATACATAATTATAAACTAAATTTCCAATTTTCTAAATTACTGTAGTGCAATGTCCCATTATTTACTTGTAAAGGGCATTCAAAATTGTTTGTAAACAAACTACCTGTACCCAAACCTTGCGGTAAACCACTTTGCTTGGTATAGGTATATTGTGCAATAGCATTTAAGCCAATATTACTTTCCAAAGCACTTGTTATCCACCATCCAATATTTTGTTTTTCAGCCAAATTAATCCATGCATCACTTCCTGTAAATCCACCTACCAAACTTGGCTTTAAAATAATATACTGTGGATTTATGATTTGTAGCAATTCTTGCTTCTTTGTTACAGAAAAAGTACCAATTAATTCTTCATCTAAAGCGATTGGTAATGGCGTTTTTTCGCATAATATGGCCATAGCATCCATTTGTCCTTGTTTTATAGGTTGCTCAATAGAATGTAAATCTAAATCTGATAAAATTTTTAGCTTTTCTAAAGCATCTGTTGGATGAAATGCGCCATTGGCATCCACACGTAATTCGATGTCTTTTGAAGAAATTTGATTTCTGATGGATTTTAACAGATTTATTTCTTGCTGAAAATCTATGGCTCCAATTTTCATTTTAATACAACTAAAACCAGCTTTAATTTTATCGGCAATTTGCGCTTTCATGAACCCTTCACTACCCATCCACACGAGTCCGTTAATAGAAATTGAAGCTTCACCTCTAGTAAACTTTGAAGGAAATAATTCAAAAGAGTCTTTACTTTCTAAAGATTTAAAAGCCATTTCTAAACCTATTTGGATACTAGGAAACGCTGTTAATTCCAACAGTAATTCATCTAAACCTAAATCAACATGCTTACAAACCCACTTTAGTTTGTCTTCGTAGTCAGGTCTGTCGTCTATTGATAAGCCTCTAAATAATCCACATTCACCTATACCTCGCCTGCCTTCCGATTTTAAAATAAGAAACCAGGTTTCTTTAGTTCTTAGTATCCCGCGAGATGTTCCACTGGGGTGTTTGAAGTTTAAAATGTACTTTTTATAGGTTGCTTGTGTCATCTATAATTCAATAAAATCACCTATTTCTAGCAACATTAAGTCTTTGTTTTGTTTAAAAAATTTTCGCTTAGCCTCTTCGTGATCTATTTCAATATAGCCAAATGTATCGTAGTGATATCCTAAAACTTTATCACAGGCAACAAAATCACTGGCAAAAATAGCATCATCAACGCCCATGGTAAAATTATCTCCTATTGGTAAAATGGCTAAATCTAATTTTGTCTGCAACGGTATTAACTTCATATCAAAAGTTAGGGCTGTATCTCCTGCTATATAAATATTCTTGTGTTCGCCTTCAATCACAAAACCTCCTGGTTGCCCACCGTAACTTCCGTCTGGAAACGAAGACGTGTGAATAGCATTTACATATTTAACAGTACCAAACTCGAAATCCCATTTCCCGCCATGATTCATAGGATGCCCTTCAATATCTAATTTACCAAAATAATTAACAATCTCGAAGTTAGAAATCACTACTGCTCCTGTTCTTTTAGCAATAGATTCAACATCTGCAATATGATCTTGATGTGCATGAGTAACTAAAATATAATCAGCTTTAAGCGAGTTTACATCAATATGAGAAGCTTTTTCATTGGGTGAAATAAATGGATCAACAAGAATATTTATATCCTTTATTTGAATGCCCAAACTAGCATGACCGTAAAATGTGATTTTCATATTAAAAAATTTAGTTTTAGAATATTAAATTTACTAAAATGGCAGTAAATGTCCAATTCCCATTAAGATTGCCAATAACACTGTTGTTAGTGCAAGTTTTTTAAGTTCTGGATCTAACAATTTAGGATCTATATTACCATTTACTCTTTTTAAATGTAGAAGTAAAGGGATATAAGTGATTATAAAAATTAAATTATATAACGAGGTAAAATATAGAAGTCCAAATAACCCAGATAGAATTATTGCCCCCAAAACTAAAATGTTATGATATATTTTAACATTTTTTTCTCCTAATTTAACAGCTAAGGTAATTTTGTTTGATTTTTTATCAGACAATCTATCTCTCATGTTATTCAAATTTAATACAGCTGTACTCAATAAACCTATAGTAATTGCAGGTAAAAAAATAACATGGTCTATTTGTTTTGCAAATAAAACATAACAACCAATAACACTTACTAAACCAAAAAAAACAAATACAAAAACATCACCCATCCCTTTATAACCATAGGCATTATTGCCCATTGTGTAGCGAATAGCTGAAATAATAGATCCTATACCAAGTGAAAAGAAAAAAATAGTAAGTAAAAAATGTTTTACACCAAACGCACTAAATATAAGTGTGAATGCTAAAATAATTGATATAACTATATTTAATTTAATGGCATTCATCAATTCTTCTGGTGAAATTTCACCAGATTGTATGGCACGTTCTGGACCTATTCTGTTTTCATTATCCGTTCCCTTTACACCATCACCATAATCATTTGCAAGATTCGAAAGAATTTGAAAACTAAGTGTTGTAAGTATAGCAAGAATGAATATTTTCCACTCAAATACACCGTTATAATGTGCTAAAAATGCCGCTAATATAATACCAGCGATTGATAGTGGAAGCGTTCTTAAACGCATTGTAGATATCCAAATAGAAATATTCTGCATTATGGAATCCATTTTTTATCAAAATTAGGTTTCCGCTTTTCTAAGAACGCGTTTCTACCTTCTTTTGCTTCATCTGTCATATATGCTAAACGTGTTGCTTCACCAGCAAAAACTTGTTGTCCAACCATACCATCATCTGTCAAATTCATAGCGAATTTAAGCATTTTAATAGATGTAGGTGATTTTGTTAATATTTCTTGAGCCCATTCATAGGCAGTACTTTCTAGGTCTTCATGGGGTACAACGGCATTTACCATGCCCATGTCATGAGCTTCTTGCGCCGAATAATTTCTACCTAAGAAAAAAATTTCTCTAGCCTTTTTTTGTCCCACCATTTTTGCTAAATAAGCAGATCCATAACCTCCATCAAAACTTGTAACATCAGCATCTGTTTGCTTAAAAATGGCATGTTCTTTACTGGCAAGTGTTAAATCGCAAATTACATGTAAACTATGCCCACCTCCAACAGCCCAACCAGGGACAACAGCAATAACAACTTTTGGCATAAAACGGATTAATCGCTGAACTTCTAAAATATTTAAACGATGATAGCCATCTTCACCAACATAACCTTGATGACCTCTTGCTTTTTGATCTCCTCCACTACAAAAAGAATAAATACCATCTTTTGTTGAAGGCCCTTCACCAGATAACAAGACCACTCCTATATTTACATCTTCATTAGCATCATAGAAAGCATCATATAATTCGCTTGTTGTTTTTGGACGAAAAGCATTTCGAACATTTGGTCTATTAAACGCTATTCTAGCCACACCATTACACTTTTTATAAGTGATATCCTGGTATTCTTTAACAACGACCCATTCAGGTTGATTCATGTTAGTTTTTATTTTATTCAAAAATAAATTTATTTCATTAAACAAGCGTTTTCATTTCAAAAAATTTTTAGCAAACACAGAAATTACTCAAATTATAAAGTAGTCAAAGATTATGTTATAAAATTACATTCTATATAAAAAAACATATTTACAATTAATAAGACAACAATTATTTATAGCATAGATTGAAAATATTCTAAAAATATAAAAATAGGTATAAGTACGTATTGTTTGTAACCATTTATTTGTTAATTTTGTAAGGTTATATGGAGATATTAACATTTTGTTCACAAAAAATTGCGTTTTAACGAATAATAATGTATTTTGCCGAACAATTAATCCCAAATGCCTATGTTATTAACAATTACTCTAATTCTTTCTGGACTTGTAACCATCAATTTGTTATTGCTAAAATTTAGCTGTAATAAAACTGCTAGAGTTACTAAAATTGATAAAAAACCTGTGGTTTTAAGAACACGTAATATTACGCCTTCAACATCGCAAATACTTGCGCCTACAGGGAGTTAACTTTTACGCTTTTTTTAAATGACGTAGTGACCGCTATTTGCTTTTGTGTCTTAATTTGCGAATAAAAGACTTTAGAATAAGGATATTTATGTGATCCGTTTTTATATTTGCTTCTATATTTTTAGCTCTTTTTTGCTCTTGCACGTTCATTTTAGAAATAAAAACACATAACCAAGACCTACCATACTATGGGCTGTAATTCTTTGCTTTTCAACCATTTGCTTGTATCAAAAAAGTTCTTGTTTCCAAACCAATAGCCTCTATTAGCACTTAATGGAGAAGGATGTCCTGAGGTTAAAACTTGATGCTTGTTTACATCAATCAATTTAACTTTCTTCTTTGCATAACCACCCCAAAGTAAAAACACGATATTCTCTTTTCTGTCACTTATAGTTTTTATAACCGAATCTGTAAAAGTTTCCCATCCTTTATTTTGATGACTACCAGCTTCATGTGCTTTAACTGTTAAAGTAGCATTTAACAACAAAACGCCTTGATTCGCCCAACGCATTAAATTACCGCTCTTTGGATATGGAATTCCTAAATCGGATTCTATTTCTTTAAAGATATTTTTTAATGAAGGCGGATGACTAATACCATCATTTACAGAAAAACACAAACCATTAGCTTGACCATCACCATGATATGGGTCTTGACCAATAATAACCACTTTTATAGCTTCAAAATGACAGTGATTAAAGGCATTAAAAATTTGACTTTCTGGCGGAAAACAGGTGTGGTTTTCATATTCAGAATTCACAAATTCAACTAAATCTGAAAAATAAGGTTTTTTAAGCTCGTCTTCTAAATAAGATTTCCAACTGTCATGAATATTAATATTCATACCACCAACTAATTAAATATTCTTACTAATAATTCCTTTAGTAAATCGCCTTGAGGTACTGCATTAGAACCAACCCCTTTACTTTTTACATCAAACTCTCTTAGGGTTGAAACAACAGCACTTACTTTTCGCATAGGAAAGTTTCTAGCCGCAGTAATGTATTCATTCACAAAATAAGGATTGATTTTTAATGCAGAGGCGACACTTCGCGGAGATTTATCTTTTAATCCATGAAAATGAAGAAGTTGGGAGAAAAAATTAAATAATAACGATACTGTTACCACCATAGGATGGTCCTTAGGATTGTTAGCAAAATAATTAACTATTTTATGGGCTTTAATGGCATTTCGTTCGCCAACAGCTTTACGTAATTCAAAATTATTATAATCTTTACTAATACCAATATTTTCCTCAATATGATCTGGAGAAATTTGGGTGCCTTCTGGTAAAATAATTTGAAGTTTTTCTAGTTCGTTATTTATTTTACTCAAATCTGTCCCTAAAAACTCCACAAGCATTTGTGCCGCTTTAGGTGATATTGTATATTTTTTAGGAGATAGAACCCGACGAATCCAATCGGCTACTTGATTTTCATAAAGCTTTTTACTTTCATAAACCACACCTGTTTTTTTAAGGGTTTTATATAAAGCTTTGCGTTTATCAATTTTTTTGTATTTATAATTAACCACTAAAACCGTTGTAGGCTGAGGATTTTCAGCATATTTAGCCAACTTTTCAATGGTACGAGATAAGTCTTGAGCTTCCTTTACTATAACAACCTGATATTCAGCCATCATTGGATAACGCTTTGCATTCCCAACTATATCTTCTACGGATACATCTCTACCATACAAAACCATTTGATTAAAACCACGCTCCTCTTCAGCCAATACTGTTGCTTCGATAAAATCTGAGATTTTATCAATATAATATGCCTCTTCACCCATTAAAAAATAAATAGGTTTCAGTTTTTTGTTTTTTATGTCAGTAACTAATTGTTTGACTTCGTCCAAATCGTAATAAAAATTTCTATGAAAATCACTTGAAGTGACATTATAATGATAAATTTGTGAGGTGCAAAATTTAAATTTCCACACATATAACTTCCGATTCAAAAATAGCGAAAATAAAGTTTCTATTTTTGATCCTATACGTAAAAAATTTATCGTTTTACAACCCGAAGAATGGGTGCGCCAACATTGCATTCAGTTTTTAATTCAAGAAAAAGGGTATCCAAAATCTTTAATTAATGTTGAAAAGGAACTGGTAATTAACGCATTAAAAAAACGCTATGATATTGTTATTTACAATCCAGATGGCAGTATTCACCTCATAGTAGAATGTAAAGCACCAAAAATAAACATCAAACAAAATACATTTGATCAAATAGCACGTTATAATTTAGAGTTAAATGCTACCTTCTTGATGGTAACCAATGGATTAAATCATTATTATTGTCAAATGGATTTTGAAAATGAACGTTATCAATTTTTAGAGGATATTCCGGAATACAGTAGGCAGTCGCAGTCGCAGTCGCAGTCGCAGTCGCAGTCGCATAAAACTATAAAAAAC